>CAYOEZ010000010.1:0-39259 GCA_964402955.1 uncultured Ktedonobacterales bacterium
CCCCAGTGGCCGGGATGCCGGGCGCGTAGGAACTCCGGTTGGGAGGGGGCCCAAGGACCGACGTGGACCAGAATCCGTACGCCCAGTACCCCCATTCGGGCGACAACCCCAACCGGTCAAACGGGATCAGGCGCCGCACCAGGTTGCCCGCTGTGGGCGTCCTATAGTCGAACACAGCCAGCAAGCGCCATTCGTCCCAATCGTTAGCCAGGTCGAGTTGCCAGACGGAGGCGCGGGGGGCGGCGCGTGTGCCTGTGGCGTCGGTCTTGTCGCCGGTGGCAAGACCGCTGTAGGCGAAACTCGGTTCCGTCAGCGGATCGAAGAGGTCTATGACCCGCGCAGAGACCCCCAACGGAGGCAGCGTCGCCTCGATGACGCGCCAGCGCTCCTCCGGCAACGTGGTGAGATCATCGCCGATGTCCACCTGGCCTCCACACATGAAGGTGGCTGTGGCGCGCAGGCGAGCCTCGTCCAGTGTGCCGGGCAGGCCAACGCACATGCACGATGGTTGAATGATTGCCCAGCGCCGGTTCTTGAAGATATTGCAGGCGATGGACATGTAGTCATCACGCAGAATGTCCATGCCCACAAACCCCGTGTTGCCGGTATCGTTGCAGGCGTAGAGCAGATCATAGATACCCATGCCGGCCGTTTCCAGCCCACAGTTCAACATGCGCACGGGCCGTCCGGCCGCGTGCGCCGCGTCATGCATGATCTGAGCGGCGAGACGCGCAGCTTCGATCCCGCCGCCAGCGACCATGCGTTGGTCGTGGCGGCCGCGCAGCCTGGGGTTCGTCACCACACTCACGAAATCGGTCTTGATGTAGCTGACGCCGCGCTGCGCGAGCGATGAGAAGCACTCGCCTAGCCACTGCTGCGCGCCGGGGTGGGTAAGATCGAGCGCATACACCTTTCCGTGCGGCTGCCAATACCACGAACCGGTGTTCAATGGCTGGCCGTCTTCGCCTTTCAGCAGCCATTCGGGGTGATCACGAGCCACGGCATGGTGCTCGCTGATGGACAAGGGGGCCGTCCATGTGCCGAGCTGCAGGCCATGACCGGCCAACTGCTCGGAGAGCCACTTGAGGCCGTGCGGGAACTGATCGTTTTCCTCGAAGGCGCAGGGCAGATAGCGGTCTTGCCAGCCGAGATCGAGCAACAAGGTGTCCAGGCCAAGAGGCTTGAGTCGCTCGGCTGCGGCTGCGGTCGCCAGCACGCGCTCCTCTGTAACGCCCAGGCGATAGGGATACCAGCTACACCACGTCACAGGCGATGGGCCGGAGACGGTGATGCGATATCTCTCCTGCACTAGATCGCCGTAGCGTTGCAGAAGCTCGTGGGGATCGTCTCCGGCCAGGAAGACCACGTCTTCCAGCGCCGTCTCGCCCACACCAATAACCGTGTCGCCCCCGTCGAAGCCGCTTGACCAGCGCCCGTCAATGCCATGGCGCTCTGGGGTAAAGCGTATCGTCCCGTTCCAGCGTGCGAAGGTCTGGTAGCCCACCAGAAAGGCGCGCTGCGCCACCGGGTTATAGAGCACCCATTCTGGCCGGGATACGACCTCCTCTGTGATGTCGGCCAAGGGCTTGACCCGGCCGGCGTAGCCTCCATCCAGATAGACACACGCCTGGTCGCTCCCCTCGCCCCAGGGCCACTGCCCGGCAGCCAGAGTTCCTACCAGCAGTTGCACCTGGTTCAACACAACAGGCTGGCCCGAAAGGTTGTGCAGGGATGCGCTCATGACCAGCTCGCCGCCGGGCCCGCGCCGGAAGCGCTCAAGCAGCTTCGTGCGGCCATCAGCGAAGGCGAAGAGCACGTCTTGCCCACTTTCCCCTGGTGCGGAGCTGGCATGGACCGTCGTCGGGTGAAGCTGCTGCCCGTTGACGGTCAGTAGCGTGGAGAGGCGTAGCGAAAACCCTGGCCAACCTGGGACGGCCAGGGTCACGTTGGTTCCCTCGTGCGTGATAAGAACTGGCGTTTTCATTGTACCATCCTATTGCGGACTGTTGGCAATGACCCCAAGCTGGGTGACCAACTCCGCTTGCTGTATGGGGTGTGACGTGATGCGCAGGTGATTAACAGTGATGCACCCAGCACCAGTTCTGGCTGAACGTGGTCCCGCCCTCACCCGGCGTCTGCGTGCAGTCGGGCAGAGGGGAGATGAGCGGATCCCAGAAGGGAAGAACGACCGCTTCGGCTTCGTTGATCGGCGTGAGGCTGACTGTCATGATGCTACCCCTTGATGGCGCCGGTCAGCATACCCTTGGCGAAATACTTCTGCAGGAAGGGATAAACGACCAGGATCGGAACGGTGGATATCACGACCGTGGCCATTTTGATGGACGGCCCGGGAATCTGCTTGAGCAACTCGATATCCTTCATCATCAGGTTGCCTTGTCCGAGGCCAGATCCCTGCGCATAGGTCAGGACGTTCTGCAAGACCATCGCCACAGGGTAGAGGTTGGGGTCTCTGATGTAGATCAGCGACGTCATCCAGTCGTTCCAGTGGCTGACAGCCGTGAAGAGACCCATGGCAGCGAAGACTGGCGTGGAAAGCGGCAAGACGATGCGCGTCAGGACAGCCAACTCGTTGGCGCCGTCGAGGAGGGCAGCCTCTTCCAGTTCCTTGGGCAGTCCCATGAAGAACTGGCGAAAGAGGAAGATAGACCAGGCGCTAGCCGCCCCCGGAATCACGTACACCCAGAATGTGTTGACCATGCCCAACATGCGCAACAGAACATAGTACGGGATCAGGCTCGGCCCAAACAGGAAGGAAATAACGAGGATCAGGAGCCAGATCTTGCGCCCGACCAGATAGCTCTTGGACAGGGCGTAGCCAGCGGCGCTGCACACGGCCAGGTGTAGGGAGGTGCCGACAAGAACGCGGGCAATGCTGATCAAGAATGCGGCCTGTAGCTCGCCTGTCTTCAGAGCGAACTCGTAGGCGCCCAGGGTGAGCGTGGGCGGGAGCAGAACATAGCCGCCGAGCTTGTCTAGAACCACCTGGGGCGTCAGGGAGGCGGAGATCACAAAAAGAAAAGGAAACACGCAGACCAGCGCGACCAATATCACGACAATATGGGCCACGGCCTGGTAGATCTTCTCACTCAGCGTCATACGAAACGTCATGGTTGCGCTCCTGCCTACTTGGTTTCCCACAAGCCCTGGCCGGCAAAGCGCAGGGCGACCTGGTTGGCGACCAGGATCATGACCAGACCGACCACCGATTTCCAGAAGCCGACGGCCGTGCCCAGGCCAAAATCGGCGCCTTGCAGGCCGCGCCGGAAGACCCACGTATCAATAATGTCGCCCACCTCATAGCTCAGCGGGTTCATAAAAAGGTAGACTTGCTCGAAGCCAGCGTTCAAGATACCAGCCAGGCTCAACGTCAGAAGCAGGATCATGACAGGTTTGAGGCTCGGTAGCGTAATGTAGCGCAGGCGGTGATACCATTCGGCCCCGTCCACGATCGCAGCCTCGAACAACTCCTGCTCGATGCCGGAGAGAACAGCCAGGTAAAGGATCGCGCCCCAGCCGACCTCTTTCCAGATGCCAGTGAGCACCAGCATCGGGCGGAAAAAGGCGGAATTAATGAAGATGTCGGGAAACTGGATGCCCCAACTGTGGAAGGCTGTATAGAGGACGCCGCTGCCCGGCGCAAACGTCGCCAGCACGATACCCCAGATGACTGGCCACGCTACGAAGTGGGGCAGATAGGTGAGGGATTGGCAGGTGTGGCGCACGTAGTGTAGGCGCAAGTCATACGTCAGGATGGCCAGGATGATTGGAGGGAAGAAACCGAAGCCCAGGCGCATCACGCTGATGATGATCGTGTTGCGCACGACCGGCAGGAAGTCGGGCGACTGGAGCGCTCGCTCGATGTTACCCATGCCGATCCAGGGGCTACCCCAGATGCCCAGCATGACCTTGTAGTCCTTGAAGACCATCGGTATGGTGAGCAGGGTGGGATAGAAGTTCAATACGAAAATGTGAACAATGGCTGGCGCCAGAAGCAGGAGGAGCAGCCATTGCTGGCGTATCCTCACCAGCAAGCCTTTGCTACGAGCACGCGGGACAGCCGAGACTGGTACAGCCCTTGTCAGTGTTGCCATGTATGCTACTCCTACGTTGGTCTGGCCAGGGACGGAGCAAGAAAACAAGGCACGGTGAGCGCCCCGGACAAGACCGGGGCGCTCAGATTCCCAACATCGGCCCGGGATGCGGAACATTCGTGCGTCCTGCCCGCCTCCACGATCGTGGAGGCGGGCAGGACGAGGAGGAGGAGAGACGACCGCCCGCCAACGCGGTGGACGGGACATGAGCGTCCAGTATGTGCGGCAGACGCGCTGCCTGCCCGTTTTCAATCACCCATCCGTACAATTAGACGGGGATGCGTGGATCAACGCCGCTGATTGCCATACCCTGGTCCTTCAGCGCCGTTACGGTGTCCTTGAGCAGATTGGCGGCCTTGTACGTGGTGAGCAGTTCCTTGACATAGGCGTCCCATTCTGTCAGTGGTCGCTGGCCGAGGACAAACTTGAGCTCGTTGGCATAGATCTGCTTGGTGACATCGGCCAGGATGTTGGCGTCGCCGCGCAGGCTGATCGGCAGATAGTACTTCTGGCCCTTGAGCTCGGCCCACCACGGATACCAGTAGTTGTTCATGTACACGCCGGTGTCTTTGTTGCCCGAGTCCTCGAGTTTGCCCGGGCCGTAGACGTAGCTGCCCCACTTTGACCACACTGAGATGCCGACCGGGCGCCATTCGTTCAGGCCACGGCTCAGCTTCTCGTCCAGGAACCATGGGCAACTCTTCGTCATGGCCGCAGGGGCCGCTGCCATCTCTTCTTTGTTATAGGGTAGGAGCTTGACGAACGGACCCGACTCTTCCACTGCCTTCACGAAGCAATCGCCTTCCGGCCAGGGCGGGTCCATTTTGTAGTTGCGCCAGTAGGTGGCCTTGTAGGGCCCGCTGAAGGGATTGGCGAATTCGTCAATGATGTGCAGCGCGCGCTTGAGCTTGGCCTCGTCCTTGAGCAGCGCAATAGAGAATTGCTCGGAGACGCCAGGCGTCGAGATGTAGCCCCAGCGGCCGTCGCCGCCCGGCCCGGTGAGCCAGTTGATAAACTTGAGGTTAGGGAACTTCGGGTGGAGGCCCGCTGTGCCAAAGATGCCCCAGGCGCCCGCGGCGTAGATGCCGATCTCGTTAGCGACCATCTTTGCTGTGCCGTCGGTGCCTTCCCAGAGGTACCAATCTTCGGCCATCATCTTGTTGTCTACGAACTTCTTGACGTAGGCCAGGAAGTCCTTGCGCATGGGCAAGGCGAAGCCCCATGATACGGTGTCTTTTTCCTGAAAGCTGCCATTGGGGCAGCCAAACGCATAGGCGAGGCCGTCGAAGCCAGCCAGGGGCCAGACATCCTTATTGACCCTTGGACCGGGGGTGAAGGCATACTTGCCGCCCACTGTCGAGAGGTTGGCCTTGAACTTCTCGGCCACCGCGTACAGTTCATCCACGGTCTTGGGCGGCTTAAGGCCCAGCTTGTCCAGCCAGTCCTGGCGGACGAAGACCGACTCCGCCGGCTCGCCGGTGAAGACGGGCCTCGCGAAGGCGACCATCTTGCCTTTGACCGTCGTGGCGTTGAAGAAGAGATCTTTTCCTCCCGCTGCTGCGATCAATGCCATGTAGTTCGGACAGTATTTCTCGATGTACGGTCGCAGGTCGGGAATGGCGACTCCGTCATTGGCGAACTTCGTCGCGTTGGCCAAAGTATCGGCCCACCAGACATCTGGCGACCCTTCGCCTGAGGCTACGCGCAGGTTCACGTCCTGGAAGACGCCGACTTGTGACGGGATCAACTCGAAGTCAACATTCATGACGCGATCAATATACTTCTTGATCGGGTCAGTTTCGGGGATGGGCGCGCCTTGCTTGTACCAACTGCCGCGCATCCACTTGATCTTGTACTTCTTGCTCATGTCGTCATAGCTGTGCGCCGATTCAGGCGCAGCGACGAAGCCGCCTGTGAAATCGGTGACATCGAACGGCAGCTTGGCGGCGACAGGGGTGTTGGTGGGCGCTGACGGCTTGGTGGCCGTGGGTGGCACGGCTGTGGGTGGCGCGGCCGTGGCTGCTGGCGCAGCGGTCGCTGCAGGAGCCGGTGGTACAGGCGTGTTGGTGGGCGCTGACGGCTTGGTGGCCGTGGGCGGCACGGCTGTGGGCGTTGGGGTAGGCCCACAGCCGGCTGCGGCAACCGCGCTCGCCGCAGTTCCAGCCACCAAGGTCAGGAAAGCGCGCCGTGACATGCGGGATCTCGACATTCCATTCTCCTTTCAGAAGTAACGAACTGAGGAACCACATGAGCACAAACAGCGGAGCAGGCTCACAGCCTGTGACCACAAGCTGGTCGGGCCACCAACCGCGCAAACTGGTGGACTCACCTCCCGACGACATCTTCTGGTGGCGGACCCACGTTCTCACGGCTGGCTGTCGCCTGTCTGCGAGCGGTGCACCGAGCCGAAGCGACATGCGCTAGACAGCCTGAATAGATGCGCCGTGTGGCGCAGATCGGATTCAGAATACTGTGCTGCAGGGGCGATGCACGCTGCTCTTGCGCAGAGGGATACGATGTGCTAAAGTATCACCGCGCCGGGCAGCCGGTGGACTTGTAGAAGCAACGATAGTGTATACCAGTCGCCCCTGCGCTGCAAGGGGAAGTGGGACAGCCACTGTCCAAAGAAAGGACAAGCAGTGGCCACAAAGAGGACATCAAGCGGACATGACCACTATCGCCAGTCCGGAGTTTGTGCGCGAGCTACGCTGGGCGCTCTATCACCTCTATGACCCCGCCCAGCTACAGCGCAGCCCCTTGCTCGCTTTGTTCGCTCTCGACGAACGCGCCGATCCGCTATTGACTCTCCATCCCCTTTTGCTCGCCGCCGTCGAGGCGCTCAGGCCAGGTCCGAACATACCCCAGAAGACAATCGCCCAGCGCATGCATGGCGTCCTCTTCCATCGCTTCGTGGAGCAATTCACGCAGCGCCAGGTCGCCAAGGTGCTGCTCATGAGTACCCGGCAGTTGCGGCGTCAGGAAGAGGCGGGGCTGCAGGTCTTGGCCGACCGTCTGTGGACGCGCTACAACCTGGACAGCGCAGCGGCCAGGCTGCCGGTTTCAGCGCCCGCCGTGACAGACGTCAACACGACGCCGGACATGCCCAATCGCGAGGCTGAGCTCGCCTGGTCCCAGCGGTCATTCGCCAGCCAGGCCGTGGGCGTCCGGGAGCTTGTAGATGCAGTCGTTGTCGTCGTTGTTCCCCTGATACGCACGCTAGACGTGGAGACGGATGTGACCGTGCCAGCAGGTCTGCCCATGTTGGCCGTGCCCCCGGCTGTGGTGCGCCAGGCTCTGCTCAATGCCCTCACCGCTGCTTTGCGCGCCGCGCCGGGCGGGCGCGTCCACGTCGTCGCCGAAGCTGGACAGCGGCAGGTCCTTGTTTCGGTTGTCCCCGTCCGCAGCAACGCCCAGACAGCGCCTGTGGCGCCGCAGGACTACGCGACCAGTCTTGACATGGCCCGCCAGTTGGCGGAGGGAGCCGGTGGGTCCTTGACCATGACGGCAGGCAACTCATTGGGCAGCCCTTTTCAGGCGACATTCGCCTTTCCTGCTGCCGCGACCATCGGCGTTCTCTGCATTGACGACAATGCAGACACGCTGCAGCTCTTCGATCGCTACATGGTCGGGACGCGCTATCACTGCATAGGGATACCAGATACCAGGCAGGCGCTGGCGCAGGCCGAGCACCCCGACTGCGATGTCATCATCCTCGATGTCATGTTGCCGGACATAGACGGCTGGGACATGCTGGGCCGGTTGCGCGCCCATCCAAAGACCAGCAACAAGCCCGTTGTCATTTGCACGATTATGCCCCAGGAGCAGTTGGCTCTGGCTCTGGGCGCCGCTGCCTTTCTGCAGAAGCCGGTGAGTCGGGAAATGCTGCTGGCCGAGTTGGACCGGTTGACAGGTCAGCCGGAGAAAGCACCTTCATGATCGCCTCAATCAGCCCCAGCAACTGATGAACTGAGATGCCCCCACTGCACGTGACGGCCAGCGCGTTGGTGACAATGGGCTGACCGATGGGGTCAGTCGCCGACACGAGGATGACCGGTATGTCACGGAGCGCAGGGTCGGCGTTCTTGGCGGCGAGGAATTGGAATCCGTTCATTTCCGGCATAACCAGATCCAGCAAGACCACATCGGGTCGCTCCGAGCGCAACGTGCGCAGCGCCTGACGAGCATTGGACGATCCCAGCACGTGATAGCCACGACCACCGGTCATCAGCGAGCGCCGGAAGAGACGTACCACCTCAGGCTCATCATCCACGACCAGCACTGTCTTGCCCTTCAGATGCAGGCCGTCCAGCGCGCTGAGCAGTGCATCCAACGCAACCGGCTTGACCAGATAGCCCGAGACGCCCAACGCATCCGTCGTTTGGCGCTGGTCTGGTATGGAGCAGATAATGACTGGCGTGTTGGCGGGCGGCCCTCCGCTGGCGTCGAGCAGGTGCAGAGCCGAGCCAACCGATGAGGCGTTGACAACAAGAGCCTGCGCAGGTACCCGAGTCACGTTTTCAATGGCCTCGTCGAGTGTGTGCACGGGCACAATCTCCACCTGGTCCAGGTAGCGTGTGAGAATGCGCTGCGCAGCCCCGTGTTCTTCCGCCACCACCAAACGCGGCCGCACCACCGGCGCTGGCGCAAGAGAGCCGCGCGTACGCTCCTCGTAGGACGCATAGGGGGTAAACCAGCGCGCGACATCTGTGTCTGTGGGCGTCGGCGGGTCAATAGGTAGGCGAAAGAAGAACGTTGTGCCAACACCCGGCGTACTTTCCAACCACATCGCCCCGCCGTGCAGCTCGATGAAGCTGCGGCTGATACTCAATCCAAGTCCCGTGCCGCCATAGCGGCGGCGCACGGAACCATCGAGCTGTTGGAAAGGCTGGAAGATGCGGTCCTTGTCGCGCTCAGCAATGCCTGGGCCTGTGTCAGCCACACTTGCCAGCACATCAGTAGCATTGCGCCACACCCGCACCTGCACGCCCCCTTTCTCAGTGAAGCGTCCGGCGTTGCTCAGCAAGTTGAGCATAACCTCACGGATGCGTGTGCGATCGCAGAAGACGGAGGGCAGCCCAACCGGCGCATCTACTGTGAGACTCAGGTTCTTTGACTTGAAGAGGGGACGAACGGCGGCCACAGCATCCGCGATGATCTCGTTCGTGTCAACGCGCTCACGCGTGAGCGCCATTTGTCCGGCTTCGATCTGGCTCAAATCCAGTACATCATCAATCAGGCTGGCCAGATGCTGGCTGTTGCGCCGGATGACTGACAGATCGGCCTGCAGAGCTGCGGGCAATGCGCTGCCATAGATTTCTGGGGCGCGAATGATCATCTCACTGAAACCCACAATCATGTTGAGGGGCGTACGCAACTCATGGCTGACATTAGCCACGAACTGCTGTTTGCCTTGGCGGGCTTCTTCGGCAGCCAGACGGAGAGTCTGAGCGAGCTTGTTCAACCGCGTCAATTGTAGATTGGCGTCTGCCAGGTCAGCCAGCGTCTGGTTCAGGCGCAAGCGTGAGTCGCGCGCCTCATCCAATAGCCGACGCGCCTCCTCGTAACTCGTCCACGACCACTGCACCGATGCCGACAGTGGGCGCAGTGTCAGTCCCATCAGCCAGATTGTCCCCCACATCGCCGCCGCGGCCGCGCCGCGCAAGGTCGGATCAGCCGGACCAAAAGGAGCGGGAAGAAGAGCGAGGGCAAGGGTGGCGGCGAGCGCGGCGACGACGCCGGCCCTGAGGCTGAGGAGCATCACAGCCAGACCCACCGGCAAGGCCAGAAACATGATGGCGATGCTCACACTTCCCCAGGTTGCCAACAGCCAGTCCACCACGATGCATCCGGCGACCAGAAGCCAGGCGGCGATCTTGTAGCTGGCACGGCGCGCCAGAAGGACGCCTATTGACAGGAAGAGAAGGAGGACGCCGGGCAAGAAGGCGTGTCTGATGTCGGACATTCCTGGGCCGCTGCCGAAGAGAAGAAGGCTGACCACATAGAGGCCAAGTAGGGTCAGAATCATGTTTTCGCCCTGTATCTCTTGGAGCGCCAGGAGCGCGTCGTTCTTCAGGGTAGACTGGTCAGTTTCGGCTGTTGCCATCATAGGTCTTTCCTCACATGTGTCACAAATGGCTGGCGGAAGAAGAACAGGCGCGTTGCGGCGGAGAGCGATTCGGTGAGCCAGGGCTGGCGCGCTGGCGCCTGCGGCGCGAGTAGAAGCGAAGAAGGCAACAGGGAAGCCGCTGTCCCATGTCATAGGCACATTATACCGCTGCCGGTTCTGGCCTGTCAAGCTTGACAACAGGCAGCGCCGGCGCTATAGTAGAGTTGGCATCTGTCATAGGACAGTTCCTTGACTATCCCGATCAAGAGGGAGGCAGTTTGAAAGCTACCGCCGACGATATCAAACGTTCCTTGTTGCACAAAATTCTGACGGGGCGTTACCCGGTGGGCAGCCGCCTGCCGAGTTGCCGTGACCTGGCCGCCGAGCTCGGCATAAACCGCAATACGGCCAGCAAGGTCTATGCCAAACTTGCCCAGGAGGGCTATGTCAAGACAGAACGGGGGCAGGGCGTGGTCGTCACGGCTCAGCCGCCAGCCAACACGGCGCCGCCAGCCAGCGTGCACGATCTGTTGGCCGCCGCGACGCGCGAGGCGAAGCTTCTGGGTATGAGCCGTGAGGGGTTGATGCATATGGTGAGCGATGTCGTCAACACCCTCTATAGCCCCGTCCGTCCCAGGATCGCCTTCATTGAGTGCAACGAGCAGGACCTAGCGTCCCTGGCCCGCGCCATTCAAGACGAGGTGGGACTGCCCGTCGAGCCTGTTCTGCTCTCTGCTCTCGAGCAGTCCCCTGCGGCCGTCGCCGCAGCGCATGACATTGTTGTGACGACGCTCTACCACCTGGCGGCAGTGACCCAGAGCATGGAACCTGCCGGCGCCACGGTGGTGGCCGTCCATGCCCCGCCCGATCCTAACACATTACGCGATATCGCCCGCCTCGATCCCACGACGCGGGTGGGCGTTATTTGCGAGCGCGAAACGACACAGCAGTACCTCATAGCAGCCATTGGCATGGTGTATCGCGGGCCCATATCTGGACACCTGCTGGCAGACCAAGCGAGTATGGCTCGGATTCACGAAGAGACCGACGCCCTTGTTGACGTGCCCTCGTGCCACGAGGCCGTGGCGCGGCTCTATCCCGCGAAGCCCATCATCACCGTGCGCTTCGCTCTGGACAGCAAGTCGTTGTCCGATTTGAAGGCGCGCATCTCCGCCCTGACCAGCAGCATCGCTAGCTGAGATCCACACATCATTCGAATCTTTTGACAAGACCGTGGCCGTTCCTGTATAATTCTTCATGCATAGGACAAGACACCCCCTCCTCCGCCATCCTGCAATCAAGGAGCGCAACACATGGCGCTAGAGATCGAGTCGTGGATGCGTGATGACTTGGCGCGGCGCAAAGACCTGGCCCGGCGTCTATGGGCCGGGCAACCAGTAGAACGCATTCCGGTTGATGTGCGTGTGGCCGTTCCATCTATGCACTCCACCCGAGCGCAGTATCACGATGCCGACAAGCAACTCGAAACGGCCCTTGCCTCCGCTATGGCCACCTGGCGACTGGCTCCATCGAGCGATGCTATCCCAGCCCTGCGTCCCGATGTCGGCTGTTCGTGCCTCGCCACCGCCTTTGGCGTCGAGTATGACTGGGGCGACAACCAGGAGCAGACACCATGGGTGAAAACCAGGCTGATCACGGACATCGAGAGCCAGGTAGACGGTTTGCCCGATCCTGATCCCCTGTGCGACGGCTGGTTGCCCGAAGGGCTGCGGCGCATTCGCATGTTCGCCGAAGCAGGTGAAGGTTTCATTCCTGTGTCGCTGCTCGATGCGGCGGGCGGTCTGAATGTGGCCGCCGATCTCCTGGGCGTGACTGAGCTGCTCACGACGATGTACACTGCTCCCGATGCCCTGCACCGATTGTTGGACAAGATCCAGAAGCTGTTCGCGTCGGAGATTCGCACCGGTATTGCCGCCGCCGGTGGTGAGCAGAACATCACCACCACCGACTTCCCCGACATCTGGTTCCCTGAGGGTCACAAAGGCCACGTGAGCGACGACATCAGCGCCATGTTCGGCCCCCAAACCTACGCCCAGTTCTCTGCTCCTTACCACGCCCGCATCCTGCAGGAGTTTGGACAGGGCGGCCTGCACAACTGCGGGCCCAACCCGTGTCACGCGGGCTATGTGGCCCATCCGATATCGCCGCGCGCCATCGACCTTTCAGACAAGTACAGCCACAACGATCTCGCGACGCTCAGAACCTCGTGGAAGCGCAAAGCCTTCATCTACCTGGGGTGGGACAGCGAGACTGATCCCGTGACGTGGTATCGAGACATTATGGAGACAATGACGCCCGATGTGATCGTGATCCCGGAGGTTACGGTCAAAGCGGAAGAAGACCCGGAGATGATCTGCCGGCGCCTGCGCCCCATCGCCGAAGAATACGCCCGGCGCATGGAGTGGGGGTGGGAGTGAGAATAAGAAAGGAGAGCGCAACCAATGCAACAGACAGATAGCCATCTCCCTGCGCAGGCAGGACAGCATGTTAACCTAGCGCCATTTTCCGCCGTCCGCTGGTGGACTGGCGCCGAACGCTACGACCTGCGCGTCCATGACATCGCGCCAACGCCAGGGGGCTACCGTCCGGCCCGCCATCCGGACACGGGCGAGTGGCACATTGGGCTGGAGTGGGGCGAGCCACAGACGGTCGCGCAGGTCACGGTGCGCTATGCTGCTGGACAGAGCATAGCGCCCGGCCTGCGCGTTAAGTACTGGCGCAAAAACTGGCCAACTATCGCCCCGGAGCGGATGCCTGGCGCCCGCCGCGGCTGGATCGGCAGCGACGACCCCTGGCATGGTAGTTGGACAACGATTCGCGCTGAAAGGTCGGTTCACGGCGCCCTGTGCACGTTCACCTTCGATCCCGTTGACCTGGCAGAGATTCGCGACCGCCGCCAGTTGGAAGAGGCTGAGGACTACCAGGCGCCATTCCGCCGTACGCTCAAGATTCGCCTGGTCTGCGGCGGCGATGAAACCCCTCTTATCCAGGAGATTCGGGCATTTTCGCCAGCCGTCTGGCAGGAGATGGAGGCAGACATCCATTTCTTGGCCGCCGGGGAGTGTGATGGGCGCGCTGAGATTGCTCACGGCCATCTCCTTGACCTGACGGCTCTGGACAACGCCACCGTCCAGGACCCGACCAGTTGGCATTGCCAGCCGGCAGGCGGCGCTGTGAGGCTGCGGCTGCTGTACGCCGGCGGCGATCCATCATGCGGCGATCGCACGATCGTCACCGTGCGCACGGCTGCCCGCTCGTTCTCGATTCTGGCACGCGATCTGGAGCGCGGCCCCATCCACATCCCCGACTACGGTATCCTTGTCGGGCAGAGCGGCCTGGCCAATCTCGACGCGGTGCTGGCGCGGCAGAAGTCAGCGCCCAAGCCACTCTACGATCGCGTCATTGCTGAGCCTGAACACTCGCTGCAACGCGCCCTGGCCGACATTCCGCCTCTCGATGTGACCAAACAGAACTCCTATGGGCCGGAGTTCGGCCTCTATGTCATTCTGGGTGTGGAAGCAGGTCGCCAGGAGTTCGGGCTACGCTACAACGGCGAGCTCTTCATCAGCAAGCAACTGCTCAAGCCGACGGGGCGCGACCTGGCTCGCCTGACCTGGCCAGGCATTGACCTGCGCTACCGCTTCGGCACGGGAGACCCACCGGACTTCCGGCTGGGGCGTAATGCCACGCGCCAGTCGCTACTAGACAACTGTTTGCCCGTCTTCACCACGCAGTGGCTTGATCGCGAACTGGAGTGGACACAGACGGTGTTTGCCGCGCTGCTCCATGGCCCGATGACAGGCCCAGATGATCGCCGCGGCGACGAGGACACAGTGACCATGCTGCACTTCACGGTGCGCAATGCCACTCCCGGCCGCAAACGGGCGCAACTCTGGCTGGCAATCAGCCCGCAGGAGGAGTTATGTGTCCAAGATGGTCTGGTGTTGGCCACAGCACGCGTGGTTCCCGATGCACCTGTGGCGCGCCAATGGCGGGTAGACCCCTACCGCGCGCGTGTCCTGCGCTGCACCGTGCAGCCCTCGCGCGGCGGCGTATCGGCGGTTGCCTATGCTGAGGGCGATGCTGCGCGGGGCGTCAACAGTGCGGTCCTGTACGCGGTTGATCTCGCCCAGAATGAAACCGCCACGCTCGACCTGGTCGTGCCATTCGCCAGCCTGGACACGGCTGAGGAGTGGGCGCACGCCGCGTCGCTGCGCTGGGAGCAAAAGCTAGCCGATGCTGCGGCCTACTGGCGCACCATGGTGGGAGCGGGCGGGAGCTTTGATACTCCCGACGCCATCTTGCCCGAATTGCACAAGGCGGTCCAGACGCATGTTGCCATCAGCGGCGACAAAGACCTGGCGAGTGGGCTGATTTTTCTGCCCGCAGCCACCTATTCCTATCCGGCCTGCGGCAACGAAGCCTGCTGGCAGATCACGATGCTTGACCAGGCGGGGCAGCACCAACAGGCCGAGCGCTACCTGGAAACCTTCCTGCGCACGCAGGGGGCCATCAAGCCCGACGGTCGTTTCACATCGGCTGACGGCGCTCTGCAGGGCTTCGATCTGGACGAGGGCCAGCCCAAAGTCAGTCTGTTCGGCTACAACCTCGATCAGGGCTGCATCATGGAGTGCCTGGCCGAGCACTACCGGTTGAGCGGCGATCGCGACTGGCTGGCGCGGGTGGCGCCCAACCTCTTGGCCGCCTGTGACTTCGTCATCCGCGAGCGCGCGACGACAAAGGTCTCCGACCACGACGGACGGCCGGCGCCCGAGTGGGGGTTGATGCCGGCAGGGCATCTCGAGGACAATCCGGAATGGCGGCACTGGTTCGCGGTCAACGCCCACGCGCACGGGGGGATGGCGGCCATCGCCGGCATCCTGAGTGAGATCGGCCACCCCGACGCGGCGCGCCTGGCGGGCGCCGCGTCCAACTATCGACAGGACATTCGCCAGGCCGCGCGGCGTGCCATGATCGAGTCGCCGGTGGTACAGGTGCGCGACGGAACGTACATTCCACATATGCCCACGCGCAGCGGCCTGCGCGGGCGCGAGCGCGGCTGGTTCCGCGAAGCAGCCTATGGTCCCTTGCACCTGCTCGACGGGGACGTCTTCGAGCCGTGGGCGGAAGAGATGACCTCGGTGCTCAAGGACCTGGAGGACAATCTCTTTGTCAGCCGGGAATGGGGGCGACCGGTCGATGTTGAGCAACACTGGTTCAGTCATGGCGGCGTCGCTATCCAATCCAACCTGATGGACCTGGCGATTGACTACTTGCGCCGCGACCAGATCGAACACGCCCTGCGCGCCCTCTTCAACAACATCGGCTCCCATCTCTACCCAAGCCTGCGCGTCTTCACCGAGCATCCTGTGATCGAGCTGGGCCATGGTGTCGGGCCATTCTACAAGTCCTCGGATGAATCCAAGTTCCTGCTCTGGTTGCGTGCCTGTCTGATCATGGAAGACGGCGCCCGGCTGCACCTGGGGCGCGGCGTGCCCAGGGCATGGTTTGCGCCCGGCCAGTCCTTCGGCGTCAACAACATGGCGACGCACTTTGGCCCCATGACGTATCACTGTACGGCGAGTGGCGACACTGTCTCGCTGCGCGTCACAGCCCCCAGCCGCGACCCACTCGATGAGATGATCATCCACTTGCGCCATCCGCAACGCCGGCCCATGCAGGCAGTGACGGTCGACGGAGCAGTACATACGGACTTCGATCCGTCCGGCGAAACGGTGCGGCTGCGCAACCCGACCGGAACCATAACTGTCCATGCCAGCTACTGATAGTGGAGGTGGCGCGATGAAACAAGAACTGCCGGGTACGATGCTCAAGGTGCTGTCAGAGAGTGACATCGAACGCATCCATCGCGCCTCGTTGGCGCTGCTGGCCGACCACGGCATGGCGAGCGAATCCGATCTTATCACAAATCTGTTCGTGCGGGCCGGGGCCATGGTGGACACCGCCACAGGTATTATCCGTCTGCCGGTTGAGATGGTGGAGGCAGCTTTGCGCAGCGCCCCCTCGTCGTTTGTCCTGCATGGACGCGAAGCAGGGCGCGAGCTGGTCGTGGCGCCCGGCCACGTCTACTACGGTATGGGCGGCAGCCCAGAGCCATTTCTGTGGGACTACGCCCAGCAGGGGCCGCGTGCGCCGACCAAGAGCGACATGGTCGCCTGCACCCGCCTGGGCCAGGCGTTGCCCCATATCGATTTCGTCATGGCTATCTGCTCGGCGGGCGACATGCCACCGGGCGTGCAATACTTCCACGAGTACGATGTCCTGCTGCGCAACACAACCAAGCCGGTCATCTACAGTTGCCCCGGACGCCGCCACGCGCGGGTCCTGTTGGAAATGGTCGCCTCGGCTAGCGGGGGAGAGACGGCGCTACGCCAACGGCCCAGCGTCGTCGTCTTCAGCCAGCCGGTGTCGCCACTCAAGTTCGGGCGAGACTTCGAGAACCTGGTCGAGGCCGCCGAGTGGGGCGTACCAGTTCTTTCCTCTCCTGGCCCCATGATGGGCGCGACGAGTCCGGTGACCCTGGCTGGCACACTCGTGCAGGTAAACGCTGAGGCGCTGTTCGGCATTGTCCTCTCGCAGATCGTGCGGCCAGGAACGCCGGTCATCTATGCTCCTCATACGGGCGTCATGGACATGCGCACGGCGCAGTGCACCTACGGCAGTCCTGAGCAGACGCTGGCGCGGGCAGCGGTGGCCCAGTTGGGCGCGCATTACAGGCTTCCCAGCTTTGGCCTGGGCGGCGGCGTAGAGGCCAAGCTGCCCGATGCCGAGGCCGCCGCCCAGGCCATGATGGGCATGCTGATGAATGCCCTCTCCGGCCTGACGCTCACCCAAACCCTGGGCACGTTGGCCAGCGGCCTGTACGGCGCGCCGGAGATGGTCGTTATCTGCGATGAGATTGCGCACATGATCGGGCGCATCCTCCGTGGCATCGCCGTCAGCGACGACACTCTGGCCGTGGACGTGACCAAAGAGGTTGGGCACGGTGGAATGTTCCTCACACACGATCATACGCTGCGGCTGTTCAGAGAAGAGTTGTTCTTCCCCATGCTCTTCCAACGCCAGTCCATTGACCAATGGCAGAAGAGCGGCAACAAGTCAATGACCCAAGCGGCCCACGAGCGGGTGGAAGACATCCTGTCCACCGCTGGCCCCGTCGCTCTGCCAGCAGGAGCAGACAGCGCGCTCGAACAGACCCTGCGCCGCGCCATAGAGGAGGCCGCACATGGCGGTTAGCCTATCCGACGGCGTTATTGACGGCATCCCCGTGGTGTGGATGGAGAACGCAACGCTGCGCCTGGCTATCGCGCCTTCGATCGGCGGCAAGATTGTGAGCCTGGTTGACAAGGCGACGGGGCATGAGTTCCTCTGGCGCAACAGCAGACTCTCACTTGCTTACCTGGCCACCGGCAGCGAATACGACCCCAACTTCTATGGCGGGATTGACGAGCTGCTGCCCAACGATATCCCGGAAACCATCAATGGCCAGGCGAGCCCTGACCACGGAGAGCTGTGGACGCTCGCCCTGGAGAGCCGCGTCGAGGGCCGTTCGCTTACCGTTAGCGGCGTGCTGCCGCTGAGCGGCCTCGCCTATCAGCGTACGATGACCATGCGGCCAGACCGCTCACATCTCGACCTCACCTATCGCATTCGCAATCCTGGCCGTGAAGAGCGGGTCTTTCTCTGGAAGCTGCACGCCGCGCTGCTCATTTCTGCTGGCGAACAGATTATCTGTCCAGCGCGCACGGCGCGAGTGGTCGATCCACAGTGGTCACGCTGGAAGAGCGCAGAACCTTTCGTCTGGCCGTCCATTGGTGGGCAGCGGGCCGACCGCATCCCACCAATCGACGGCACGATGGATTTCCTGTACCTCTATGACCTGCAGGATGGCCGCATTGAGTGGCGCAGCTACGCCGAGAACCTGTGCTTCCGCTACACGTTCGATCTGCATGTATTCCCATATGCCTGGTACTTCGCCTCCTATGGCGGCTTCGATGGGCACTACGTGGCCATTCTGGAGCCGTGTTCGACCATGCCACTCTCGGTGAATGAGGCTGCCGCCCTGGGACAATGCTCGCGCCTGGCTGCCGGCGCATCGCTAGAGACGAAGGTGTCAATCTACGCCGGCCCGGCAGAGGAGTCCCACGATGTCTGATCGCAAGAAGGTCCTTGTGTCTGGCGCACCAGGAATCGGCAAGGCGACTGCTGTCCGTTTCGCTCAGGAAGCCTGGGACGTTCGCCTGACCGCCCGTCGCGAGCACGAGATCGTCGCCATCGTCGCCGGGCTGCCTGCAGGGAGCCACCTGGTTGTTGCGGGTGACTACAGCGAACCGGCAACAGCAGAGCACAGCGCGGCCGCAATCCGTAAGCGATGGGGCCGGCTGGACGTCCTGGTCAACTGCGCCGGTGTCTACATGGGCGCGGACGCGATCGCGTCGCCGCTTGAGGAATGGCGCAGGCCTTTCGACATCATGGTGAACGGCGCAGTTGCACCTGACCCGTCTGGCGGCGAATTTCATGGCCACAGGCGGTCGCATTATCCATATTGCTTCAATTCACGGTGAGCGTGCTGATCGGCTATCGAGTAGCTATTCGATGGCCAAGGCTGCCCTGAACCAGTATTGCCGGGGCCTGGCCCTGGAGTTGGCTGAGAAGGGCATCCTGGTCAATGCCATTGCCCCAGGCTTCGTCAACACGCCGATGAGCGTCGTCGACGGCGTCAGTGAGCTGGAAGGCGACTGGTTCCAGCGCAACTATGTAGAGGGGCATCACTTGCCCCTGCGGCGCGCCGGGCAGCCAGAGGAGGTGGTCGGCGTCGCCTTCTTCCTGGCTGGTCCCGATGCCACGTACATCACTGGCCAGGTCATCACGGTCGATGGTGGCCTGACGATCACATTCTGATGCAATGGCCGTGAACAACATGCGGGGGCGGAACATGAGCACAAGGAGGAGGAGTGATAGACCTTCCTATCAGCATCTACTTCGAGTGGCAATGGTGGGAGAAGCACTATCAGCACAGGCACGGCCGGCCGGATCGCATTGACTGGGATTGGACAGACAGAACCTATCTGGGCCGACAACGTTTCCTCTACGAACAGTTCGCTGAGTTCGGCCTCGGTCAGTCCCAGCCTGCGCTTGACCTGGACTTTGTCTCGCGGGTGCTTCCCCATAACTGCGTCATTATGCCCGTGACCTTCGGTATGGCGGTGACGGCGAAAGCAGAAGGGGGATGGCACTGGCATAGCTTCAGCGAAGAGCAGATGCGCACTCTGCAGCCAGTCGATATGGCCGAGACGCCGGCGGGCGAGATCATCACCCGCGAGCGCGAACACCGTCTGGCTCGCTACGGACGCGCCACGCGAGGCATAGACATCGGCAGCCCCGTCAACACTGCCTTCCTGCTGCGCGGCCAAGAGTTCTACGCTGACCTGATTGGCGACAGCAGTTTTGCGCAGGACTACCTGGAGACAATCACGACGTCCATCTCCCTCGCGCACCGATTTGTGTGTGGGCTTTTCGGGCCGGAAGACTGCTTCGGTCTGGGTAACTGCAACGCCTCGGCGATGTCGCCTGTCACCTACGTGGCGACGATTCGCGAGCATGACAGCCGGCTGGTGCAGTACGCAGCGCAACTGAACAATGCGGCGCCATGTTGCGCCGTGCACCACTGTGATGTGCCCGCAGAACCGTTCGCCGAAGCCTACAGTGCAATTCCTGGTATCCGCAGCCTGCAGGCCTCCTACCACTCGGACCTGCGGCGCATTCATCAGGTGATGCCACACGTCAGCTTTTCGGCCATGATCAGCCCGGTGGACCTGATACAGGAGCCACCATCGGAGGTGGAGCGCCATCTGGAGCGCTGTCTGGCCGATGGCGCGCATGACCTGGCCATCTGGAACATAGATTCAGCGTCCGATCCAGAGCAGATGACTGCCCTCTTGCACAACATCAACGAGATCGCAGGCCGCTATGGACGAAGCGCCACGTTTTCCGTGATCCCCATGTCCTGGGAAGAGCTGGATTGGGAGTTTCCGCAGTATCATTAGGAGCATAGAGAGGGGCCAATGAGCAAACCGAACGAAACGGCCGTGCATCGTAGTTGGGATTGGAGCTTTCCGGTCATCACGCGCACCGACGGCATATACTTGTGGGACGCCGACGGCAAGCGCTATATTGACGGCTCTGGCGGGTCATCGGTCGTCACCTCTATCGGCCATGGCGTAGCTGAAGTGATGGATGCCATGGTGGCGCAGAGCATGCATTTCTCGTTCTACCCGGCGCACGCCTTCAGTAACGACCGATTCCTGGAATTATGCGACCTCATTGCCGGCATCGCCCCCGGCGACATGCGGCAGCACTGCAAGACCTGGGTCACATGCACCGGCACCGATGCAGTGGACGACGCCGTGCGCCTTGCCCGCCAGCATTTTGTCTGCAAAGGACAGCCAGGCAAGCATCTTGTTATCTCTCGCTGGCAGGGCTTCCACGGCAACAACATCGCTGTGGCCGGTTTCTCAGGGATAACGGCGCGCCGCTCGATGTTCTCGCCCATGTTCGTCAACATGCCGCATATCCCACCCGCCTTCTGCTATCGCTGTCCCTTCGAGAAGACCTACCCGGCCTGCGACCTTCTGTGCGCCCGCGCCCTGGAAGGGGAAATCCTGCAGCAGGGGCCGGAGAACGTGGCCGCCTTCATCGCCGAGCCGGTGGTGGGTGCAGCGCTGGCGTGCGCCCCGGCTCCCGACGGCTACTTCCAGATCATTCGCGATATCTGTGACCGCCACGACGTCCTCTTCATCTGCGACGAGGTGATGACCGGCTTCGGCCGCACGGGCTGGCTGTGGGGCATAGACTACTGGGGCGTTACGCCGGACATCATCGCCGCGGCCAAGGGGATGACATCCGGTTACACGCCGCTGTCGGCGGTTATCGCCCGCGACACAGTGTGGCAGCCGTTGGTGGAGCAGAACTCGGCCTTCAAGGCTGGTCACACGATGAACGCCAATGCTGTCTCCTGTGCAGGAGGCATTGCCGCCATCAACTACTTGCTCACTCACAAGCTGGTGGAGAATGCTCGATCCGTTGGCGACTACTTCCTGAAGCAACTTGGTATGCTACTGAAGCACCCCATCGTCGGCGATGTGCGCGGGCGGGGGATGATGGTGGGCTTCGAATTGGTCGCCGACAAGGAAACGAAAGAGCCATTCCCGCCGCGTCTTGGGCTGGCCAACCAGCTCTTTGAGCAAGCCTTCAAGCGAGGACTGGTGATCTATCCTTGCACCGGCACGGTGAACGGTGCAGCAGGAGACATGACTCTCATGGCCCCGCCGCTCGTTACGACGGCCGCCCAGGTCGACGAGATGGTGGCGATCCTGGACGATACACTCAGCGATATTGAACGGGAGATCGCCTAGAAACGTAGGATGGAGGGTGTGAGGCATGGAAACGGCCAAGATCGCCGAGGTTGAGGTCTATGTGACCCCGCCGCCGCACCAGCGAAGGATCAGCTCGCTGTTCTCGCCGCAAACGCACAGCCTTCAGAACATGGCCGCCGGCGTCATGACCTTGGCGGCCGGCTCCAACAACGGCTTACATAGCCACGAGCAGGCCGAAGAGATCTGGTACATCATCTCAGGCCGGGGCAAGGTGCGCGTGGGCGGTGAAGCGGCCGCTGTGGAGCCGGGCATGGTCGTGTACGGCCCACCGCAGACGCCCCACGGCTTCGTCAACGATGGCGACGAGGATCTGACCGCCCTTTTTGTCATCAGCCCGGCCGGCGATGAGCAGCCGATTCTCGATGGGCTGACGCGCCAGCGCGCGGCCAGGCAGGTGGGATCTACGTCTTAGGAGAGAGGACGAAATGCAACTCAGTTGTCTCCCAGTTTCTTTCTTTGATCAGATTATCAGCGGCCAGATGTCCCTGGGCGACTGGGCGCGGCTGGGCGTTCAGGCAGGGCTCGACGGTATCGATATCAGCGTGCTCTTCGTCAAGAGCCGCGCACCGCAGTATCTGCAGGAAATGAAGCGTGAGATCGAGAACGCGGGGCAGCGATTGGTTATGATGACAACCTACCCTGATTTCACAAACCCGGACGCGGCGGAACGGCGACGACAAGGCGATGAACCGCGCGCCAATGTGGATGCGGCGGCCCGTCTCGGCGCTCAATACGTGCGGGTCACGGCCGGCCAGGGTTATCCAGAGGTGGGCTTTGCTGATGGCGTGGACTGGGCTGTCGCGGGGCTGACCCGCGCTGTTGAGGAGACGCGCGGCAGTGGTGTCACCCTCGTCTTTGAGAATCATGCCCGGCCCGGCGTGTGGCAATACCCTGACTTCTCGTACCCCCCCAAGCACTTCCTGGCCATAGCCGAGCAGACGGCGCAGGTGGGGCTGCGCATCAACTTTGACACGGCCAATACGCTGGCCTATGGCGACGATCCCCTGCCGCTTCTCAAGCAAGTCATTGGCCGAGTCGAAACCGTGCACGCCGCCGATACGTCAGTACGCGGTGAGCTACGGCATGTACTCCTTGGGACAGGTCTGGCGCCTTTCCCGGAGATCTTTGCAGCCGTGAAGCAAGCGGATTTCGACGGTTGGATCTGTATGGAAGAGGGCAGCAGGCAGGGCGTGCCGGGTGTGATCGCTGCAACGGAGTTCGTGCGCCGGACCTGGGCTGCGGCATAATTGGTCGCTTATCCCCTACCAAGCCAATGGAGCGTGGCAACCAGACGCGAAACTTTCTGTGGCAATACAGACGACAGAGGTCCAGCGTGTCGTCCCAGTGGCGCTGCTGTGCGGGACCTTCGAGGAGAAACTGGCTAAGGCCGCAGGGCTGGGATACGACGGGGCTGAGCTGATGACGGCTGAGATCCCGCAGCCCTTGACGCCGCGCACGTGCGTGACGCCGTCAGAGATGCCGGTTTGGTCGTAGCCGCCATCGGCAGCGGGGCAGTCGCCATGACCACCGGGTTAACGCTCTTGAACGAGGACGCGGAGAAGGGTGCACGCGCTCAAGCGCGCCTGGTGGAGCTTATCAACTTCGCCCACGGCGTCGCTGCGCCAATCGTCACGATCGGCAGCCTCCGCGGCCGCCTGGGTCGCCAGGGTTCACCCTTTATGCGGATTTGGTGCAGATCATGCAGAGAATGGCGGAGACTGCTGCAATACGCAATGTCCGGCTGGCGATCGAGCCGCTGAATCGCTACGAATCGGACGTGATCAACACCGTTGAACTCGGCCTGACATTCATGCGAGACGTCGGACATCCGGCCCTGGGGCTGGTCGTGGACACGTATCATGTGAACATAGAGGAGCGATCGTGGACCTCACCTTTCCGCCAGGCGATGGCAACGGGATACCTGTTTCATGTTCACCTGGGTGACAACAACCGGCTCTCCCCCGGCAGCGGCCTCATCGACTTCCCTGCTGTTCTGAGCGCGCTCAAAGGATCAGGCTATCAGGGCTATGTGTCTGCGGAGTTGCTGGCAGTGCCTGATGGAGATACGGCAGCGCAGCGAACTGCCGCGTACATGCATCCCCTCATGGGCACGACAGGCAGATAGTCGCCTACTCTACCACACAACTCGCTGAAACAGGGCTGAGCTGCTTGAATGGGGTAGCGACATCTACGTTATCGTAATGCGTGCAGTCACAGGCATCATGGTCCAGCGGTTCGTCAAGATCGTGGAGCAGAAGCAATATTGTCTGACCTGGACACAACCACTGCGCGTTGCCATGTGCAGTCGCCGTCAGGGGACTTGGCACCGATCTTACGGCCCGGAACTCGCAGAATGACGCCCATGACACCACACTGCACCTACACGCCACCACACAATAACGGCGCATAAGCGCAAACGGCACTGTGGTCATGTGTGGTGATGTGTGGTAGTAGCAGCCAGAAATATGGCCAACTGACTGCACAAAGACCAGCCACCACCTGCGTTCCACGGGGCCATTTCTAGAGCCCCATGGTCGTGGTATGACTCTATTCGTGCCATTACACTGCTTGACATGCCGTTACAGCGCGTTACACATAGGGGTTGACAAGTGCTCTTTCCACGCGGTATACTATTTTAGGGAATTGCGCGTGCAGAGCAACTAATACGTGGTAGAAGGCGTCTGGAATAGGGTCTGGTGGACCGTATAGATAATGACATAGGCCCCCGTAGCTCAGAGGATAGAGCAGCTGCCTTCTAAGCAGTTGGTCGGGCGTTCGAGTCGCCCCGGGGGTACCATCCTGCTCGCCATGCCATTCTTCCTGCAGGGCACAGGGACGCGCGGATGTTGATACTCGGAACCAAGATCACCCGTCCGCAGATCCGTAGCCAGCTTGTGGCTCGTCCCCGGCTGTTCGCTCTCCTTGATCAGACCACAGAGCGGCCGCTCACCCTCCTCTCAGCGCCCGCGGGCTTCGGCAAAACCACACTGCATGTCGCATGGGCCAGCCAGAACGCCGTCCCTGTCGCCTGGTTCTCTCTCGATGCCGGTGACAACGATCCGGAGCGCTTCCTGGCTCACTTCATCACATCAGCCATCCACAAGAATGTGCAGAACGGCATGGCGGCGCTGGCAATGCTGCAGTCGTCGCCTCACCCTCCAGAAAACACCATTCTCGGTGCCTTCATCAATGACCTGGCCGTGTCCACGGAGCATCTGGTGCTTGTCCTCGAGGATTACCAGGTCATCACAGCGCCTGCCATCCACGACATGCTTGCCTTCTTGCTTGACCATCTGCCGTCGCGCATCCACCTGGTCATCGCCACACGCGTCGATCCTGTGCTGCCCCTGGCTCGCCTGCGCGCCCGCAACCAGTTGCTTGACATGCCCTGGCACATCTCGCGCGTCCATCCCGACTACAAGGCGGACGTGGGACCGCCGCCGCAGGAGACACTGCTGCGGGCGGTCGAGGTAGGCAAGGAAGAGGGGCTGCGCTACGTCTATGTGGGCAACCTGCCGGGGTCAGGCCACGAGGATACGCACTGCCCATCGTGCGGCCATGCGGTGATTTGGCGCATGGGCTACAGCGTGCGCAACGAATTGCGGGGAGATGTGTGCCCACAGTGTGGGGCGCGGGTGGCGGTGGTGGTGTAAGCCGATCCGATTTGACAGAGACCATGGCCTGGGCTATACTACGCGCATCGTTCCCTGATATGCAAGCGGGAGGTAATCCATGCGTAACGAATTCACAGCCATTTTGGAGAAGGCTGGCGACTGGTATGTAGCGTACTGCCCAGAAGTGCCAGGCGCCAATGGGCAGGGCAAAACCATGGAGGAGTGCCGCCAGAACCTAGCCGAGGCGATTGCGCTCGTTCTTGACGACCGGCGGCAGGATGCTCTGGACAAACTGCCGGCGCATGCCATTCGTGAGATGGTTGTTGTGCAATGAAGCGTGAAGAGTTGATCAAGCATCTCAGGCGGCACGGCTGTCGCCTCAAACGCGAGGGACGCTCGCATTCGTTGTGGCAAAATCCCCAGACTGGCGTAGTAGAGGCTGTCCCACGCCACACAGAGATTGCCAACCATCTGGCTCAGAAGATATGCCGGGAGTTGACTGTTCCGGAGATCGGCAGATAGCAACTCGCGGAGGGGGCGTATGCACCAGGTAACGCTTGCTCAGGCCAAGAAACACTTGGCCGACTTGATTGACGCCGCCTTGCGTGGAGAGACGGTCGTTATTGCCAAGGATGACACGCCAGCCGTGCAGATTGTGCCGTTCCCACCCGCATCGCGCCGTCGCTTCGGCAGTGCACGAGGACTCATCGCGATTCGCGATGATTTCGACGCACCGATGCCCGACTTCAGCGAGTACGTGGCATGAGACTACTTCTGGACACGCACAGCTTCATCTGCCCGTCATACGGGCAAACGGTCATCCGGCGTTTCGGCTATAGCGTGCGCAACGAGCTACGGGGAGACACGTGTCCGCATTGTGGAAGTGTCTTGGCTGTTCGGCTCTAGCGCTCTCCTCTGTGTCGTGCGTGTCTTGGTGGCGTGAAGGAAGACATCCCTTCTCTGACGCTACGGGGTTTCTTCGAGTACCAGTTGGTTCGTTTGCGCTGCCACCTCGTTCTGCAAGCGTCTGACAGCCTCCTCGCAGTACAGCTGATTGTTGTCGATGAGCACACAACGCCGACCGAGAGAAAGCGCTGCGATCCCCGTCGTCCCGCTACCTGCAAATGGATCTGCAACCAAGCCATCTTCTGGGCAGAGCAATTTGATGAAGAACAGGGGCAAGTCTACAGGGAATACCGCTGGGTGCCCCTTGTTCTTGCCAACCAAAGGTAGCGTCAAGACATTAGAGGGCAGCACAGTTTCTTTGCCTACCCATTTGGAGATGTCTCGACCAAACCCACTGGCATTGGCTGAGTTATGGCGACTTAGATCATTCGCACCCAGGTTCTTTAGCCGTGATTCGACCCACCCACCAATTGGACGCCTTACAGCGTCGGAGTTAAAGAAAGGACGCTTCGATTTTGCCAGGTGGAAACAGTATTCCCAGCCATCACTCAATCGGGTCGGCCAATAGCCGGGCATAGGGTTTGATTTATACCAGAGGTAATCGTCAATGGCATACCAGCCAGCCTGGCAGAGCGCCTCGATGGTATGCCAAACATACCGATGCCTAGTACCTTCCACCACCTTGTCTTTAATGTTGATTACAAGGCTGCCCGTTGGTTTGACGGCGTTGTAGAACGCATCGTTGAAGGTCAAGAACCATTCGGCGAATCTGTCAGGGTGGACGCTATCGTAATGTCCATTTCTTGCATCTGCATATGGTGGTGAGGTAACAATCAGGTCCACCTGGTTAGCGAACGCGGCAAGTTCTGTCCGCGAGTCACCGCAGGTCACAGTGCAGACAGCTCCCCCCTTAGCCAGATTCATTGTCTTTGCCTCGTTTTCCTGCCCCTTGTCTTCAGTCTCTGCTCTTTCCAGACAATTTGCTGTAGCCTTGTCAGATTTCATGTACGATTAGTTCCTACAAACAACTGGACTAGCTTGTATGGGTCATTGAAGGTACCAGAATCATCGATCAACCTTGCGTTCCTGCAGCACTGGCCAAAGGATTCCAGCAATTCAGCAGGTACATCTATCTGAGTGGGCAACTTATCTGCCGTAGATGCAGCCATCAGCACATCAAGTACAGCAGTCATGATGTCCTCATATGTATGATTGGCGAAGAAGGGCCAGAAGTAGTCCGAAAGCCAGACCTCTGAATTCAAAGAGTGCGGCTTACCTGTCCTTTGCTCCTGCTTGATATATCGATAGCCTCGGTCCATTGCTATGCTGAAGATACAGCAATACGCTCCTGCTCGATTCTTATCGTTTCTGGCATATGTTTCGAGCGCCTGAATCGCTTTCGGCCAGTCTTGTCCCCCCATCGTATTGCTTCTGTTCTTGACAGACACGTACAACGATAGCGGCGTTCGCTTCTTGTCTATGTACGCAATCACTGCATTGAAGTCACCTTCGGCAGCCCCAATGTCGGAGACGCTCTTGAACCGCATAGATTTCTGAGCACAGTCAAGCGCCAAGAACTGATACCGCCAGCCAGAGTTCATCCGCTCCTTCTGTAGCGTCCGATTACGGAATTGCTCCTTACCGACTTCAGCGTACTTCTTGCCGTAGATCTGATGGGCTGAGGCAGCAGGGTCTCCAACATACTTCTTGAAGTAAGCAAAGAGGGATTTTCCTTCGTCTGCATAAATGCGATCTAGGTCTTCCTTGGTAGCATCGATCGGAATTGACAGTATCTCGCGGCTCGATTTTCTGCTAGCATTACCAATCGCTAGCCTGATGAGATCATGAAGCTGCGTCTTGGGTATCTTCCCGATGTGCGGCTCCAACGTTGAATCATCGAGGCAACCATGATAGCGACTTGCAGGATCTTAAACGCGAGGGTATTCTCGTGGGACCAATTGATCACGCTTTGCCGTACTCCACCTCTACGTTCTTTGCTTTGATAATCAGCGCTTTACGGCTGGCACCGGTAACAAGACCACAATAGCTACTGCTCTACGGCTTCTGCCTCTCAACAGCTTTCTCAAACACCATGAACTGCGACAGCCCAAACGCGCGCAGCGGGGTCTTCTCCATGCTGTACGTGACCCCACGCAACAACGTGCCCAGGCGCGGGCGGCGGGCAGAAATGTTGTCGTAGCCGGGGTAGATCTGCGTGTGGACAATAAAGCGGCCCGGGAAGCCGACAAAGAGGCGGCGTAGCTCGCCGGCGCGGTAGGCGCGCACGTGCGGCGCCAGGCGGTTGCGCAGGGGCGCGGGCAGCCAGTTGACCAGCGGGATGTTGCCGAAGACGTAGCGCTTGCCCAGGCAGATGCC
Source organism: uncultured Ktedonobacterales bacterium (assembly GCA_964402955.1). GTDB lineage: Bacteria > Chloroflexota > DTOL01 > DTOL01 > DAOUCN01 > CAYOEZ01. Next base: position 28,592 of record CAYOEZ010000010.1, read on the forward strand.
ATGCGTCTCAAAGAAGTAGAGTCGATTGGGGCAGAAGACGACCAGCCTCCCGCCCGGCTTCAGGCAACGATAGGCCTCGCGAATCGCCTGCGCATCGTCGCTGACATGCTCGATAACCTCGTGCGAGAGGATGACGTCGAAGAAGCCGTCGGCGAAGGGCAACGTTTCAGCGGGCGCAACCTGGATGTTGGGCAGGTCGAAGCTGGCCTTCGCCACCCGCTCGCTGTCAATATCCACTCCGTAGACATCGGGGCTGAAGAAGCGCATCTTGCGCACATACGCACCCACGCCACAGCCCACGTCCAGGATACGCTTGTCCTTGAGCGGCGCATACTGGTTAATCAGATCCAGCCGCCTATCTTGACCGAAGCGCCACACATAGCTGGGGTGGCCTAGCTTTCTCGCCTTGTCGTCTGCGGTCATAGGATCTGTGCACCGCAGAGACGCAGAGAACGCGGAGAGGTTTCTTAGCCAGGAGGTACTCCGCGTACTCTGCGTCTCTGCGGTGATCTTTCCTCCTATCGCGCTGTGATGGTGCAGGTGAAGCCGAACAACTCATCGCCGGCGTTGCTGAACTGGTGGATTTCATCCGGCGGCACGTAGACGACATCGCCGAACTCCAGGTCTTGCTCGCGATCGCCGATGCGCACGCGCCCGCGGCCGCGCAGCACGACGACACCGTGCTCATGGGCGTGGGTGTGGAATGCGCTGGACGCGCCCGGCGGCAACTCGAAGTAGCGGATGATGAAGTTAGCCGAGCCTTCGTTCTCGCCGATCAGAATCTGGCGGGTAACGCCGCTCGACAGACCTTCGTCGTACTGCTTCACCTCAACGCCATCCCAGCGATATGGCCTCTTCGCGCCCTGAAACTTGTGAACGGTTCCCATATGTGTCCTTTTCTGTGGATTGTGCACCGATATCCTGCCCGCTGAACCCTACGCCCTGAACCCTGAACCCTTACCCCATCCCTACTTCCTGCTCCCCTTCGCCGTGTAGTCCGGGCACCACGTCGCGTTGGGGCGTTCGGGACGGTGGCAAGCAGATCGCCAGTTCCACATGCAGTTGTCACACAGAATGGTATTCAAGCCCAGGGCGCGTTTGACCGAGAGCATGTATGGCCAATAGCGCGGCGGGCGCTCTGCTTTCCCCGCAGGGGGTTTCACTATTTCTTCCCTTTCAGCTCAGCCGACTTCTGGCAGATGACGGCGAAATCAGCAGCCTTGAGGCTCGCCCCGCCCACCAGAGCGCCATCAATGTCGGGATGGGAGATGATTTCGGCGACGTTGGCTGCGGTGACGCTGCCCCCGTACTGGATGCGCACCGCGCCGGCCGTGGGCTGGTCGTAGAGCTTGCGCACGATAGCGCGAATCCTGGCGCAGACATTCTGCGCAATCTCAGCCGTGGCGGCTCTGCCGGTGCCGATGGCCCAGACAGGCTCATAGGCGATGACGAGGCCTTTGACTTGCTCAGCGGTCAGATCGTGCAGCACACCCGTGACCTGGGCGCTGACAACGGCGCCGGTCTCGTTGGCTTCATACTGCGCCAGTGTCTCGCCCACGCAGACGATCGGAATCAGGCTATGCTTCAGGGCCAGCTTGACCTTCTGGTTGATGAACTCGTCGCTCTCCTTGAAATACTGGCGGCGCTCAGAGTGGCCGAGGATAACATATTTACACAGCGCGGCGAGCATGACAGGCGAGACTTCGCCCGTGAAAGCGCCTTTTTCCTGCACATACATGTTCTGTGCGCCCAGACCCAGCGCGGTGCCCTTGAGGGTGGCTTTCAACGCATGGAGCGAGACGAACGGCGGGCAAAAGACGACGTCGACCGATTTGGTCAACTTGTCCAGGTCCTTCATCTGCTCGACCAGAGCGACCGCCTCGTCGACGATGGTGTTCATCTTCCAGTTGCCGGCGATAATTGGTGTGCGCATGATGGTGCTTATCTCCTCGATGCTATTGATTCGCCTACCCAATGAACCCAGGGTAGCGTATGGTGGACGGTGTTGTACAGCTTTTCGTCACCAGTCCAGAACTCGATTCCTTCTCGCTGTGCAAGTGCGAGATAGTGCGCATCATATGTGGCGGGTAGTCCCATGTCTGCTGCAAGCTCTCCAGCCAACTCGTGCAATCCCGGTGGTCGCAGAAGAGCGACATGAAAGGCGAAGAACGATTGGAGCATGCGGGAGCGTTCTGCTGGCGGCAGCGCCCCGCGCCGCACAGCCTTGTGGGCAATGGCAACCACTTCATAGGCCCACAGGTCTGGAGCAATGAGATCGGCGTCTGTCCACGAGGCCAGAAGTTGGAGTGCGCGGACACCCAACGGCTCATCGAGGACAATGCCGGCAATCAGGCTGGCATCCACGCATACCCTCATGGCAGTTCATCCTCGCGCGCCTCATGCAGGAGATCGACGACAGAAGGAAAGAGACGCCCTCCCATCTCCCGGCGTATTACTTCGCGCAGCGCCGTTGCCCGTTCTATCGCCTCAAGCATAACCCGTTGGCGGCTGTGGCCATCGCTATCTGGCGACGCGACAAGAGGCGTCGATTGCGCGCGCAGAAACACATTCAGGTTGGCCCCAGACACACGATAGCGCCGTCCCAGGCGAATGGCGGAGAGTTTTCCCTCCCGAATGAAGCGATAGATCGTTTTCGTATTCACTTGCAGGTAGGTCGCCACCTGATCTGGCGTCATTATTTCAGGCATCTCAATCATGTTTCACCTCGTATCTGCCCCTACTCTAGCAGAAAGCCGTCTGTCTGTCAATCCAACGGGCGTGTATCCGTTCACCGATGCAGTGCAGACGAATGGGACGCGGATGCCCGATACTGCGGGGCAGGCTCTTGGCGCGGAAAAAGCCGCGCATGCCCACCGATCTTTCTATCCCATCCGCGAGAATCTGCGTCCCATCAGAACGTCGGGTGATGATGAACAGTCGACATGAAAGGTATGGAAAACTGACCTACAACCGTCAATCCAATGTGTTTGCTGAACCCTGAACCCTATGCCCCGAACCCTGTTTTTCGCTTGCGCGCGGCGGGCGACTATGATAGACTGTGTCCCAATATATGAACGTCTTGCAGCAAGAAAGGAGGTCAGAAATGGCAACAAAGTACATTTTCGTGACCGGCGGCGTGGTCAGCTCGGTGGGCAAGGGCATCACGACCGCATCGATTGGCCGTTTGCTCAAGAGCCGCGGCGTGGCTGTCACGATCCAGAAGCTCGATCCGTACCTCAACGTTGACCCCGGCACCATGTCTCCCCTGCAGCACGGCGAATGCTATGTCACCGACGACGGCGCAGAAACCGACCTCGACCTCGGCCACTACGAACGCTTCATCGACGAGAACCTGGCGCGCGGTAACAATGTGACCGCCGGCCAGGTCTATTCGGCTGTCATCGCCCGTGAGCGCCACGGCGATTTCCTGGGCGGCACGATCCAGACCATTCCCCACGTCACCAACCACATCAAGGAACGCATTGCCCGCGTCGCCAAGCAATCGGGCGCCGAGGTCGTGATCGTTGAGGTGGGCGGCACGGTGGGCGATATCGAGGGGCTGCCGTTCCTGGAAGCGATCCGCCAGATGCGCCGCGACGTGGGGGCGGAGAATGTGCTCTACGTGCATACGACGCTGCTGCCCTACATCGGGGCGACCAGCGAACTCAAGACCAAACCGACGCAGCACAGCGTCAACGAGCTACGGCGCATCGGCATCCAGCCCGATGTGATTGTCTGCCGGGCCGATTATCCGATCAGTAGGGACATCAGGAGCAAGATCTCCCTCTTCTGCGACGTCGAAGAACGCGCTGTCATCCCCCTCCCCACTGTCCCCACCATCTACGAGGTGCCGCTGCTTCTGGAAGCAGACGGGCTGGGCAATTACATCTGTGATTACTTTAACCTGCCGCGCACGCCCGACCTGAGCGAGTGGCGCGCCCTGGTTGAGCGCATCAAGGCCCCCAAGCCGCAGGTCAAGATCGCCGTGGTCGGTAAATACGTCGCCCTGCTCGACGCCTATCTCTCGGTGCGTGAGGCGCTCTCACATGCAGGCGTCTTTCATGGCCGCACAATCGACATTGACTGGATCAACGCCGAAGACCTGGAAACCGAAGACGTGGAGGAACGACTGCGCAACGTGGCCGGCATTGTTGTGCCCGGCGGCTTTGGCCCGCGTGGCATCGAGGGTAAGATCGCCGCCGCGCGCTATGCACGCGAGCACAAGATTCCCTACCTGGGCCTGTACCTGGGCATGCAGGTGATGGTGATCGAGATGGCTCGCCACGCCGTGGGCGCCAACACCCCAAACTCAACCGAGTTTGACGAGCAGACAGCCTATCCGGTGATTGACCTGATGGCCGACCAGAGAGAGACGGTGGACAAAGGCGGTACGATGCGCCTGGGTCTCTACCCCTGCTTCCTCGTGCCCGGCACAAAGGCCGCGTCAGCCTACAGCCAGTCGCTGATTTACGATCGCCATCGCCATCGTTATGAGCTAAACAACGAGTATCGCAAGCTGCTCAACGACGCAGGCATGGTCTTCAGTGGCCTTTCGCCCGATGGGCGGCTGGTAGAGATCGCTGAGATGAAGGACCATCCCTGGATGGTGGGGAGCCAGTTCCATCCCGAGCTGCGCTCGCGGCCCAACCGGCCCCACCCCCTCTTCGTCGGCTTTATCGGCGCGGCGATGAACGTGTTGTCCGCTGCCGACCAGCGCCCCATGCCCGTGCAACAAGCGGTGGTCTAGCAACCAGCGTTGCTTTGCTCAGCCGTCCGGCGTCTACACAGGCGCCGCACGGCTAGAGAGTGTAGCTAAGGAAGCCATACATGCCAAAGACACCGGCCGAGGCCCTGGTACAAATGAAGCGACGCTTCCACGATTATGACCTCTTCATGTGCTATTACCACGCCGACAAGCACGCAGTCAAGAAGCTCGCCGTGACGCTCCAATTGCCCGGCGTTCTGCCCTGGCTCGACGAGTGGGAATTGCGCCCGGGCTTTCCCTGGCAGCCCGAGCTGGAGAAGCAGATCAAGCGCATCAAGTCGGCGGCGGTCTTTGTCGGTCAGAGCGGTATCAGCCCCTGGCAGGATGTCGAGATCGATGCCTTCCTGCGTGAGTTTATGCGCCGCCGCTGCCCGGTTATCCCTGTCATTCTCCCCGATTGCAAACATGTCCCCGACCTGCCCGTCTTCCTCTCCGGCTTGCAGTGGGTCGACTTCCGCCATCACGACCCCAACCCGCTGAAGATGCTGGTGGGGCGGATACCGGGGTAGGTAGTCGGTGAATGATGTCACCGGCAGAATGAGCTAACAACAGGCAGGATATCTTGTTGACGTGCGTGGTACGCCGTTGTATACTCGTACTGTCACCCGACGCCGGCGACTGACGAAGTTTTTCCTGTGATGTGGTCCACGACGTGGTCTCATCGCGCTACGTTGGAGCAATATATGGAGTTCGAGTGGGATCCGGACAAGGCAGCGGCCAATCTACGCAAGCATGGCGTCTCCTTCGAGGAAGCCACGACGGTCTTTTAAGACAACTTATCGTTGACAGGCGCGGACCCTGATCATTCCGCAGGCGAGGCTCGGTTTGTAACCTTCGGCCTCTCTGGCCGTGGCCGCTTACTTGTTGTCGCTTGTACGGAGCGGGGCAAACGGATTCGCGTCATCAGCGTGAGACCAGCTACCCGCCCGGAAAGGAAACTCTATGAAGAAGGCTAACAACGGTTCTGACGAACTACGTGCTGAATATCGCCGCGAGGATTTTGGCCACATGGAGCGCGGCAAGTACGCCGCGCGGGTGAGAGAATCCAGCAACGTCGTGGTCCTCGATCCCGATGTCGCAGAGGCTTTCCCAAACGCTCAGGCCGTCAATGCTGCATTGCGCGGTCTGATCGAGCTTGCCAAGGCGAGCACGCATCTCCCGTAAAGTGCCACCGACCGGATTGATCGATTGTCTTGCCTTGTGCCTTTCCGCTTATTTCGTCTGTTCCGCTGTCAGACCCCTTATGCGAAACCACCGAGGTCTCGCAGACCTCGGTGGTTTTGGCTCTCAGCGCCCCTCGACCAGGGCGATCTCCTCGTCGGTCAGCCCGTAGAGCAGGTAGACAATCTGGTCAATCAGCCGGTCGGTGGCCGCCAGACGCTGCTTGATCGGCAGCAGCTTTGCCAGGCTTTTGGCATATTCGGCGGCGAACCGTTCGGTGAAATCGCGGCCAGATGGGTCGACGCCTTTGCCGAGCTTGCGGGCGTTCTTGCGCAGGACGGCCAGCGCCTCGTCCTGCGTCCTGGGCGCCTCCCCCTTCTGGTAGTCGCCCACGTAGTTTTGCAGCGTGGTCTTGCCGGGCAGGTCGTCCACCAGCGCGCCGCTGACGCTTTCCAGCCAGGCCAGGAAGCCCTTGACTTCGGCCTGCTTCTGCTTGTTCAGCTCGATCATCTGCCCGGCCAGATGCGCTAGCAGGTCGTGCACTACGTCGGACTGCTCAGGCGTGTGCGCCAGGCGCTGCCGCACGAAGCCGAGCAGCGGCTCTGCAAGACCACCGAGGTGCCCGAGACCTCGGTGGTCTGCGCACAACGTCTCATACAGCGCCTGCCCCTCCTCCCCCAGCCGCGCCCGCTCCTCCGCCGCCGTGGTGAACGAGATGCGGCGGATGGGAAGATCGGCCAAATATGTGCCTTTGATCTTGGGGAAGGTGTCCTTCTGGTCATAAAAGACTGCTCGCCAATAGGCACCAAGACAACGTGAGTTCAGGACGGTAAGCACGTACTTGATGGAATACTGAAGATCTCGTAGAGTGACCATGAAGACAGTATTGAGGCAGCAGTACTTGGCGTCGTCATATCCCGCCATAGGGGTCTTACCAATCTGTCTCACGACCAGCTTCTCGGCCGCAAAATGTACTGATGTTTGCCAACATCCACCTCGTTGGGCTACCGTGTTGTAGTACGCATAGAGCTCGCCGTATGCGATGTCGTATCGGTTAACATCTTGCCCTGTCACGCATGGCCTGTAATCAGGCGATAGGTTCCTCCCCTTGCTCGCCCGTACAACATCATCGGGAAACTGATGGCGGTCTCGCAGTTGCATACCGAAGTTCACATTCGCGATTTCACCAAGTGGTAGGCAACTCACTTGGGCGATCTTGGTGACAAGATCGTTATGCCCGACACTGAATATGTGTCCTGACGTCCGTAAAAACTCACTCTGGGTGATGGAGGCGGACCTTCTAAGCTCCAGCCCCCCGCCTACGGCCCCTGCAATCTCGCAGACCACCACATGGGCGTTTCTGCTGGCCTCCTCGTCTTCCCGTCTCAATACGAAGACCACATTATCAACGCTTGCTTCCTCAAACACGCCATCAGGAACTACGAGCAACCTCAGGACCTGAGTGCGCGACAGAATAAGGCCTCTCAGCTTCGTTGTGTGGTTGTTGGTAAGGAAAGCGCTTGGTGTGATATAGCCAGCAATTCCTCCCTCGCACGCGAGCCGGACGGCTACCTGAATAAACAGATGGTACGTGTCCACTTTGTATTGAGCAACGTCAAGCGACCGATAGTATGCAAGTGCTGCTTCATCAGTGTTCTCCGGCTGTAGCAACAGGTAAGGTGGGTTCCCGATCACCGCGTCAAACCCCGGATTCGCGGCCCAGTCGCGCTTGCGCAGGTCAACGAAGACCTCCGGGAACTCCAGGTCCCAGTGGAAGAAGCGCTTGTCCTGCCACAGCAGCCGCGCTTGCTCGATGATGGCCTGATCCACTTGCTTGACCGCGGCCGCACCTTCAAGCACAGCAACCAGGTTTTCGCTGTAGGTGCGCAGGAACTCAACGGCCGCGGCGTTGCCGAAGTACTGGCTGATCCAGATGTCCAAAATCTGCTTGTAGGGCGTCAGCGCATTCTGGAAGCTGGCGAAGTCCTCGGCGCTCTGGTGGACGTCGGCCAACGTGGCGTCGGAGCGCCCGGCCACATCGGTCATCACCGCCGTCAGGTCGAGCAGGCCAGCAAAGGGGCCAGCAAACAGGTTACCCTGCGGCGCAGTCACAACCAGGCGCGCCTGCTCGCCGCGTGCTTTTGCCCGCGCTCGCGTCAGGTCGCTAACCTTTGTGCTCAGCGTTGTCGCTTGCATCGCCTGCTGCACCGTGCGCACATCTGCGCCGATCAGCGAGTTGCCCCAGCGCAGATGGTGGTCGAGGAAGGAGAGCGGCGCGCCGACGGTGAACGAGTGCAGCCACAGGCTCAGCTTAGCCAGCTCCACCGCCAGCGGGTTCAGGTCAACGCCATAGATGCAGCGCTTCATCACCAGGCGGGTGAGCAGCGCCGTGTCGTCGACCCGCCCGCTCTCGATGGTAATGCCCTGCTGCGCCATCTCGCTGTGAATGTCGCCGCGCATGCGCTCGATCAGCCGCTGAATGGGGTTCCAATCCCAGGGTACCTTCTCGTGGCTGTTGTGATAGGCCTGCATGCGCTCGATGACGCCGTCGGTCAAGTGGTCAACAGCGTTGACGAGGAAGTGGCCGGAACCCATCGCCGGGTCGCAGACCTTGATGCCCAGGAAAGCGTCGAGCGCGTCGCGCTCAGCCTCCCCAAGCTCAGCGCGCAGGCGCTCATTGGACGTGTGATCGTCAGCGGCGCTGCTGTGCAGCGTGCGGCGCAAAGCGGCGATGCGATCCATCGCCTGCTCGAAGCGCGTCTGGCGCTCGCTCAGGATGGGGTCGAGCGTGTGCTGGACGATGTAGTCAACGATGTAGTCGGGGGTGTAGTAGGAGCCGCTGGCCTTGCGCTCGCCCTTATCGTTGACCAGTTCCACCTTGCCGCTGGCAGCGTCGCTGACGTTGAGCCGGTTCTCCAGCAACCCCTCATAGATCGCGCCCAGGTTGCGCACGCTGATATAGGCATAGTCCACCGGCTGGCCGGCGTCACGCACCAGCGTATCGACAACGCCGGCGACGCAGCGGTCGCTGAGCCGGTGCTGCTGCAGGAACTGGTTGTCGGGGTTGGCCGGGCTAAACAGGCCGCCATTGTAGCGCGGCAGCTTCAGCTCCCGGTCGCCGCAGTCGATACGGTTGAAGAGCGCGAGCAGCGCGGCGTACTTGGGCGTATTCGCCGTGCCGTCGCTGATGGCAACGTTGCGATCGTGGCGGTCTTGCGCCCATTTGGCCAGGTCGGTCAGGCTTTGATCGCGGTAGCTTTCCTCGTTGACGGGCAGCAGGGCGCGCGCCTCGGCGTAGAGCACAAAAAGCAGCTTGTAGAGCAGGCTGAGGCTGGCCTGATAGATCTGGCGCAGGCTCTTGTCCGTTTCAGCGCCGATGCTCAGTTGGCGAGAGCGATAGGCGACAAAGCCGCCTGCCAGTCCGGGCATCACTTCCTCAAAGACAAGCTTCTTGAGGTTTTCGCTGACTTCGCGGGCGTAGGTCGTTGAGCCGTCGTAGACGCGCTGCACAAAGGGCTTGCCACGCGTGATCGCGACGAATGCGTCGCGGCGGAAGAAGAGCCACCAACGCTTGAAGTGGGCCAGATGCTCTGTCGTCGGTTCGTCGCTGGCGCCCAGGAGGTCGAAGCACAGCCCCAGATCGATCTCATAGAACTCGCTGGCGACGCTGCTGACGTCGCGGTTGTAGAGCCGCCAGATCGTACCATTGGTCAGAATGCCCCAGACCGAGCGGGTGGCATAGAGATAGCTGACCATTTGGTGGCTGGGGTTGCTCTCTGCCTTCCAGGTATCGCGCCCGCTCGGATCGCGCTGGCTGAGGGCGCGCCCCCAGCGCTTGGCCTCGGCGATGGCGAGGGCGCGACTATAGAAGGCTGCGTCGTCGCCCTGCAATGGGTTTGCTTCGTCGCGTTTCTGCACATCGGCGAAGAGGGCATAGTCGGGGCGGCTGAGGCGGCGGTCTTTGATTGCGGCCGGTTGCGGGGTATAGACCCAGCCCAGCAGATCGAGCATCGGCTTCAGCAAGAACTGCTCGGTCTGGCTTTCGTTCCAGTGTGCGCCCTGCTGCCGCGCCTGCTCATACAGGACGCGCACCTTGTCGAAGACGGGGCGCGGGTCTTCCGCCCATTCGGACTCGTTGGGCAGGCGATTGAGCAACCAGTGTTGCGAAAAGAGGGGTTTGCCGCTGCTGCGTGGTTCGGCCGTGGGTTGTGCGTTCTCCTGTGAAGATGCGGGCATTGACGATCCTCCAGGCGCTAAGCGTGTCGGTAGGCTGGCGCGATTATACCACGCGCACGAGGGCAGGGCAACGGCTCAAGCACCAGGTACGATGACAATTCACTAATAGATTCCGTAACCACCTTCTTGAGCCAGTGCACGCGGGCGGCGAGCGCGCGGCTGAAGCCCGGCTTCTAAGCGCAAGTTCTGCAGACAACGGCTTAGGAGCGGAGCTTCAGTCCCGCGCTTGACGAAATCGCGAAATGATTGGGTTACGGAGCTATTTCGTTTTTCTTCATAATGCCCGGTGTACGCCCCGCCCCCCTACCCCCAACTTTGGGGGAAAAACCGCAGGCAGCAAAACGCTGTGATAGCCGTCTCCGTCTCCCCCGAAGTCGGGGGCCGGGGGGCCGCGCCATCGCGCCCGATGCTGGCTCCCCCAGGATTGGAGGCAGGGGGGCCACGCCATCGCGCCCGTTGCTGGCTCCCCCGAGGTCGGGGGCAGGGGGGCCACGCCATCGCGCCCG
>CAYOEZ010000010.1:39359-46586 GCA_964402955.1 uncultured Ktedonobacterales bacterium
GGGGCCACGCCATCGCGCCCGTTGCTGGCTCCCCCGAGGTCGGGGGCAGGGGGGCTGCCCTCACCCCAGATATATAGGATTACTCAGCGCCGTTACCGCCTCGTCGGCGTCGCGTAGCTCAGCGCGCACGAAGACGCTGTCAGCGACGGCGAGATCGGCGGTCACAGTCTCGTCAGCAGCGCTGAAAGTGTGCTCGAAGAGCACGTTGCTCTGGTCGAGCAGTTGCAGGCGGCAGCCCGCCCCACGCCGGCAGCGTACCTGCACCGGCAGCCGCCCATCTGCCGGGCGCGGCAGCGCGTCGCCGCCCATGGCCGCCAGCCCCGGCCCGGCGCATAGCTCGAGTTGCGGCCCATCGATGTCGCTCGACATGCTGATGTGGCCCTCGCGAATGGCGCTCAGGATTGCGTCAGCGCCGGGCTGCCCGGGGACGTAGACCCAGGTGACGGGGGCGCCGGGGGCGCGCCGGTCTTCGTCCTCCATCTCGCTGCGGCGGTGGAAGTCGCTGCCGGCCAGCGCCGGGATGCGCTCACCCTGCGCGATGCGGTGCGCCCAGAAGTCCAGCGCATACTGGTTCGCCGCAAACCACGGCCCATTCCACACCTCGATGCAGTCATAGCCCGTGACCTCAGGGTAGGCCCACGGCGGGCCGAAGGGCTTGGGATGATTGCACGAAATCAGCGCCACGCGCGCGCGGGCAAAGCGCAGCACAGCCTCCATCTCCTCGGGCGTCTGCACGCGGAAGTCCACCCAGTCGCCGATACCCCAGATGTTGAAGTGCCCCTTGAACGTCGTCACCTCAGTGCCGGGAATCAAGATCAGCCCGGGATCGCTCAGGCGGGCCAGATCGCTCTGGCTGGCGATCGAGTTGTGGTCGGTGATCGCCAGGAAGTCCAGGCCGCGCCGGCGGGCAAGCGCCGCCACATCGAGCGGGCTCAACTCGCCGTCGCTGTGGAAGGTATGGCAATGCAGCTCACCGCACAACCAGGGCGCGCTGCGGGCAGGAGGAGGAGAGGAGGGCAGGGCAGACACCAGAGCGGGCAATGCGACGGCGGACTTGTGCCCGGGTTCAGTGGCGATGGTTACCGTTGCCTGATAGGCGCAGCCCTCAGCGGCGATCTTGTAGAGTCCCAGATGCACATGCCAGCGGCCAGGGCGCAGCGGGCCAGGCAGATAGCCGGGCGTCGCCGCCGACTCGCCGATGAAGATCGCCATACGCTCGCTGCCGCTCCAGCCGCGGAAGCCGCCCGTGAGCGCCCCGATGCCCCGCTCGTCAAAGACGCCCAGGTCAACCGTGTTGCCCCCGCTCAACAGCGGATCAGAGTTGATCTGGTTGCTGTAGGCATAGCTGACGTCCAGCCGCGTGGCGGCGGGCGGCACGTCGAAAGGCAAATGGACAAACCCCTTTTCCTGATCGGGCCGGAGCATACCCTCGAATGTTATCTGTGTCGGCATGATGCATTTCCTCCCCTGAGTGGGGGTATACAGCACACGAGGGATGTTGTCAAGGAGTCCTCTTTGATGCGAGAGGAAACGGGACGCGGATTTTCGCGGAAACGTGCACGGATGCCCGCTGATTTCTTGGTCCGAATCTGCGCCAATCCGCGTCTGTTTCCGCGCAAATCCGCGTCCCATTAGTGGTTGCCTGTAGGTCGGGTTTCTTACCCGCCGATGGCGCTAAAAACCAACTCGGCGGGTAAGAAACCCGCCCTACGCTTGCAGTGAAAAGACGGGCGCGGCCTTGTCAAGGCCAGAAAACATGCTATACTAGTCATAGCCCAATCTCACGCCGCAAAAGGATAGACGCAATGACAATCATGGTGCTGAGCGCCAGCCCGAACAAAGACGGCCTGACGGCAGCCTGCGTGGCAGCCGCCATCGAAGGCGTGCGCCTGGCGGAGGCAGAAGCCGAGGTTGTCCGCCTCAACGATCTGCACATCGGCGCCTGCAAAGCCTGCGACAACGGCTGGGGCACGTGCCGCACGCTGCACTACTGCCAGGTAACCGACGACTTCCAGGGTCTGCACGAACGCCTGCTCAAGGCCGAGGGCGTCATTCTGGTCAGCCCGGTTTACTGGGGCGAGATGAGCGAGTCGGCCAAGGCATTCACCGATCGCCTGCGCCGCTGCGAAGCATCGCGCCGCGAGGGCAGCCTGCTGGCCGGCAAGCCGGTGCTGGCTGTGGCCGCAGCAGGCGGCAGTGGGGGCGGCATGATCACCTGTCTGCAGAGCATGGAGCGCTGGATTCAGCACGTGCGGGCGCGGCAGTGGGATCTCATCCCCGTCAACCGCTGGAGCAGACCCTACAAGCTGGTCGCCATCCGCGCGGCGGCGCAGGCAATGACAAGCGGTCAATGGTAAGAAAACCCGCCCTCCTCTCACGCCGGCGCAGAGAGGTATCACTCGATGTGGAGGCAGAAGACCATGTTCTACTTTGGAGTTGACTACTACCCGGAACACTGGCCGCAGGAGCGCTGGCCGATCGACGCCAGGATGATGGCTGAGGCGGGGCTCAACGTCGTGCGTCTGGCCGAGTTTGCCTGGTCCAGGATGGAACCACAGGACGATCGTTTCGATTTCGACTGGCTCGACAAGGCCATTTCTATTCTCTCAGCGCAGGGTATCAGTATTGTCCTCGGCACACCCACCGCATCGCCTCCCCCCTGGCTGATGAGCGCGCATACGGAGCTTTTCCGCGTCAGAGAAGACGGCCAGGCCTGGACCTATGGCAACCGCCGCGAATACTGCCCGACCAACACCATCTACCACGATTACTCGCGCCGCATTGTCAGCAAGATGGCGGAGCATTATGCCGACAACCCATCCGTCATCGGCTGGCAGATCGACAACGAGTTTGGCGACCGCTGCTACTGCCCCGCCTGCGCCCACGCCTTCCACGACTGGCTGCAGCGCCGCTACGGCTCGCTCGACGCCGTCAACCAGGCCTGGGGGACGGTCTTCTGGAGCCATGAATACACCGACTGGGCGCAGATTCCCCTGCCCCTCAACACCTGTCGCTCGGCCAATCCCGGCCTGTGGCTCGACTTCTACCGCTTCTCGTCCGATTCCTATGTCGCCTACCAGAAGCTGCAGGTCGACATCCTGCGCCAGCAATGCCCGCAACACTGGATAACCCACAACCTGATGGGCTTCAAGTACGACAAGCTCAACTACTTCGACCTGGCCAAAGACCTTGACTTTGTCTCGTGGGACAACTACCCGCGCACGCAGTGGAAGATGGAGGCCGAGGTCGATCCCAGCCGCGCAGCCATCGCCGCTGATACTATGCGCGGGCTGAAGCGCAAGAATGTCTGGGTCATGGAGCAGCAGGGCGGCCCCGGCGGGTGGGAGATTGTGAGCGTGGCGCCACGCCCCGGCGAGTTGCGCCTGTGGGCCTACCAGTCGATCGCCCACGGCGCAGACGCCATCGTCTTCTTCCGCTGGCGCACCTGTCGCTTCGCCACAGAAGAATACTGGCATGGCCTGCTCGACCACGACGGGCGGCCCGGCCGCCGCTACGATGAGATTACGCGCATGGGCGAGGAGATCAAGCGCGCCGGCGAGCAGATACTCGGCTCGACGCTCAAGCCGGTGGTGGCGATCGTCCTCGATTACGATAGCCGCTTCGCCTTCCAGATTCAGCCCAACAATCCGGGCTTCAGCTATCCCGAGCACATCCAGAGCATCTACCGCGCCCTCTTCCACCGCAACGTCCCGGTCGACATCGTGAGCGCAGCCAGCGACCTCTCCGCCTACAAGCTGGTGATTGCGCCGGCGCTGCACATTGTGACCGAGGAGACGGCCACCAACTTGACGAGCTTCGTCGAGAAGGGCGGCGTGCTGGTGGCTACCCCGCGCACGGGAGTCAAAGAAGAGAACAATACCGTCGTCAATATGCCGCTGCCGGGGCTGCTGGCCAATCTCTTCGGCGTGACCGTGGAAGACTATGATTCGCTGCCCGAAGGCGCCAGCCAGCCGCTGCAATTCACGCCCACCGTCACGGGCGAGCCAACGGCCAGGGCATGGTGCGACATTCTGGCGACGGACAAGGCCGAAGTGGTCGCCCGCTACACGCAGGACTACTATGCAGACAAGCCGGCGCTCACGCTCAACAAAGCGGGCAACGGCAAGGCTATCTACGTGGGCACATTTGGCGACGATGAGCTCTACGAGTCGCTCACACCCTGGCTCTTCGAGCAGGCCGGCGTCAAGGGCATTACCGCCACGCCACGCGGCATCGAAGTGACCGAGCGCTGGCAGGGCGAGAAGCGGCTCCTCTTCGTGCTCAACCACAGCACGACGCCGAAAGAAGCGCACCTGCGTCGCAACTATGTCAATTTGCTCAACGGCAAGGAACTGCAGGGCAAGGTGACGGTCGAGCCGCATGACGTGTTCGTACTGACGGAAAAGGTGTAAGGCGCAAACAACAGCGGAGAAGGCAATGAGGCCTTCACCGCAGAGACACAGAGAACGCAGAGTTGTAGCCTGTTCTCTCTGCGTTCTCTGTGTCTCTGCGGTAATGAAGGACAGTCGTACACTACGCGCCAAACGTGCGGCCTTCTTCCTCCTGGCGGGCATCGGGCAGGCCCAGACTGGACGTGACAAAGGCCAGGCGGATGGTCTTGATCTCGTAGGGCCGCATGTGAACGCGCACGATCTTCCCCTCATAGCTCACATCCGCGCCGGCGCGGCGCTGCTCCAGGTGGTTCGTTTCCTCGCAGAAGCGCAGCGCGGACGGCAGCGTCAGCGTCGCATCGGTCTCATTCCCCACTGTCTCGTACATGCGCAGCACCAGCGGCGACCATTCCCCCCACTCTTCCTCTTCCACCTTGAGCGCTGTCAGCACGACATTGGCCGGCTCGAGCTGAACAAAGCTGAACTCCGGCGCAATCGCCTCGTACGCGGCCGGCGTGATCCAGTGATCCATCATGCCCGAGTGGCGCATCTCCTGGCGGGCCAATAGGGGGAAGTTGAACTCCAGGCCGCGCCGCACCGTCTGCGCCGCCCGCCAATCGCCGCTGTGGGGATAGAAGGCATAGCTCAGATCGTGCGCGCCCTCGTCGGCGCGGGGGTCGAGGTCGGGAATGCCGCGCAGCAGGGTCATGCGCATGACATTGTCGTTGACGTCAAATCCGTAGCGGGCATTGTTGAGCAGGCTGGCGCCGTTTTTGCTGCTCGAGAGGTCAATCCAGTTCTGCGCGCCAGCCTCGGCCCCGTTCGCCGGCCGCACAACGTGCCCGTAGGGCGCTTCGAAGGTTGCCTGCCCACCATGCGTTCGCAGCGGGAAGCTTGTCTTTAGACAGCACTCGCGCTCGTGCCAGTCGGCCTGGAAGCGCACATCGACGCGCGCCAGACCGGCGTGCAGGATGACGTCCTGCGTGAAGTATGAGTCGCGGTAGCGGTAGGAGGAGCGCACGATGGCCCGCACCGGTCCCCGCTCGATGACCTCGACGCTATCCGGCGCGGTCAGGTTCTCGACCTGGTCGGTCAGCGCGATCAGCCAGGCGCTTGTTTCGCCGGGCTTCTCAGCGATGGCCTGCAGCACGTTGCCCGGCCCCGCCAGGACATCGTGCTGCGTCTGCTTGTCGATGATGCTGGCGATGTTGCCCGACTGGGGGCTGATTCTGAGTTGGAAGAACTCATTCTCCAGGCTCATGCCCCGTACTTGCAGCGGGCTGTTGCCATTGGGCGTATCGTCGACAAAGGCGCGCAAGAGCTTGTAGCCCATGGGGGGAACACTGGCAGCGACAAACAGCACATCAGCCAGCCAGAAATGACCCTGCTGCACGACGCTGACGATCTGGGTGGGGACAGCCACGCCGTTGCTGTCGCGCACGGTGATGTGCTGGGGTTTGCGGCTCAGGCGCAGGGTGCGCTGCACCGGCTCGCTACGTTGCCACGCCAGCGGGTTGAACACGAGCACCGGCTCGCCCGCGCCGCGCGTGTCAATGCGATTGCCGATCTCAGCCAGTGCGGTCTCCAGCACGCTGCTCATCTGCTTCTCAACCAAATCGAAGTCAGCGGCGTTGTCCTCGAAAACGGGAGCGCGTGATGTGCCGGGAAGCTCGTCGTGGAAATTGTGGTGCAACACACGCTTCCAGGCGTCGCTGAAGTCGACGCGGGGGTAGACTGGCTTGCGCTGGAACGACGTAGCGATGGCGGCGAAGCGCTCGGCCGTCAGCAGCAGCGTCTCCACCTGCCGCGCGCGCTGCTTGCTGCGCCCTTCCGACGTGTAGGAACCGGTCGAGCCGCCGCCCAGGTCGCCTTGGTAGCTCGTCAGGTCGCGGCGCGGCTGCAAGACCTCGCTGAAGAAGCGCTCAGGGGCGGTATGCACAAGCCGCGGCGCGCCTGGCTGTGCACGCAGGTTGTGCAGCGCCGTAAGGTCTTCGTCACGCGGGCCGCCGCCGTGGTCGCCGCGCCCGTAGAGTACGAGCGCTTCGTTGGCGCCGGTCATCTGTTGCCATTGCTTCATGCCGTCCAGCAGTTGCGGGCCAATGACGGCGCTGTAGCTGAAGACCGGGCTGTAGGCCAGAACGGAGGCGCCATCGGGCCCCTTCCACCAGAAGAAGGGGGTGTTGTTGAGCACGCCGCGGCCATAGAGCATGGACGTGATGCCACAGCCTTTGAGAATGGTTGGCAGCGTCTGCGTATGGCCAGAGAAGCAGTCGGGCGCCCAGGCCATGGTCACGTCACAATCCAGATGCTGGCGCGCATAGCGGGCGCCGATCAGGTGCTGGCGGATCATGGCTTCGCCGCTCGTCATCATGTGGTCATATTCGCACCAGCCATCGACGACGATCCAGCGCCCCTCGGCCACGCGCCGCTTGATCGCGCTGAAGATGTCCGGGTACTCGCGCTGCATCGCCTCATAGAGCGCCAACTGCGACTGGACGAAGATGAGCTCCGGCTCTTGCTCCATCATGCGCAGGACGCCGCGGAAGGTATCGCGGGCGATGCGGTGCACCGTTTCGTTCCAGCGCCAGCGATAGCCCAGGTCGATGTGGGCATGTCCCACCAGGTGGATGGTGCATTTTGAGAGATCGTCTGGCATATCATACCTCGTCAATCAAGTGTAGGTTGGGCATCCTTGCCCGACAGCGCTACTCGTACCCCAGCGCCTTGCTCAATGCTTCCAGGAAGAAGTACTCGCCCCACATCACGCTTTCGTCCACCCCGAGGCCGCGCCGCTGGTGGTACATGCCGTGCTTGAGCACGCCTTCCCAGCCGGGCG
>CAYOEZ010000011.1:0-42421 GCA_964402955.1 uncultured Ktedonobacterales bacterium
TCGCCTACCGGCGCGGCGTGCCGCTGCAAGACATGGAGTTCTTTCAGTTCCATCCCACGGGCATCTACAAGATGGGCATCCTGCTCACCGAGGGAGCGCGCGGCGAGGGTGGCATTATCCTCAACGACAAGGGCGAGCGCTTCATGGAGCGCTATGCGCCGACGATGAAAGACCTGGCCCCACGCGACATGATCTCACGCTTTATCTACATCGAGATTCGCGAGGGACGCGGCATTGGCGGCAAGGACTACGTCTATCTCGACCTGCGCCACCTGGGCAAAGAGGTGCTCGATCGCAAGCTGCCCGATATTACTGACTTTGTGCAGACCTATCTGGGCATCGACCCGGCCAAAAGCCCCATCCCCATCCAGCCCACAGCGCATTACGAAATGGGAGGCATTCCCACGAATGCCAATGCCGACGTCGTCGTCGATGCTCAGAACACCGTCCTGCCTGGCTTCTACGCCGCCGGCGAAGTCGCCTGTGTCTCTGTTCACGGGGCCAACCGCCTGGGCACAAATTCACTTGTCGACATCGTTGTCTTTGGCCGGCGCGGCGGGCGCGCCATGGCAGATTTCCTCAAGCACGCCGATCTGACTCCGCTGCCATCCGATCCTGAGGCAGAAACGAAGGCCCAGATTGCAAGTTTGCTGGCCAGCTCTGGCGGCGACAACGTGGCCAGTCTGCGCCAGAACATGCAGGTCGAAATGATGGATAAGTGCAGCGTCTTCCGCAGCAACGCCAGCCTGCGCAGCGTCCAGCGGTCACTGGCGGGCCTGCAAGACCACTACCGCAAAGCGACGTTGATGGACAAGGGCAAGCGCTTCAATACCGAGATTCTCGAGGCGATCGAGCTGGGTAACCTGCTCGACCTGGCCGATGCCACCGTTGCCGGCGCCCTGGCCCGCGAGGAAAGCCGCGGCGCACACTACCGCGAAGACTACCCCAACCGCAACGACGCGCAATGGCTCAAGCACAGCCTGGCCCACAAGACCAGCGACGGCATCACCCTGACGTACAAGCCGGTCACAATCACGACCTATCAGCCACAAGAACGAAAATACTGATCGGAGGACGCCAAAGGTGAAATCAGTCGATGGAGAAGCTAGTGCGTCTACTTGCGGTGCCGACGAGAGCTCCGTCAGCACAAGCCAAAAAGACACCAAACTCTCCAATTCGGTGACGGTGGCACGCTATCTCGAGTTCGGGAAAGTCTGTGACCAGAAGCAGATTGCGGCGTTCATACACGAGCGTTTCGAAGAACGTTACATCACACCCCTTCGGAACATTCCGCTAGATGCTCGAAACGGCTTCTGTACGATGGCTATCAGTTGTCTCTTGATTGAGACCCTAGAGTCCTTCTGGCAGGGCTGGCCTGATACAGGTCCAAACAACCGAGAAGCCAAGTGCGGGAGAGTATTCTCAAGCTTCTTTAGCCGATGCAAGGAAGCTGATTCTGAATTGGGTCAGTTTTCTGACTGCTGGCAGGATTTCTACACGGGTGTCCGTTGTGGCATACTACACCAGGCAGAGACAACAAACGGCTGGCGCATCCGCAGGGATGGTGCTTTGTATGATTCTGCAACCAAGACGATCAATGCGACCAAGTTCCATGCGGAACTCGCCGGATGTCTGGACCACTACTGCCACACTCTGGAGAGTGAAGATTGGGATAGCGATGTGTGGAAGCACCTTAAATGCAAGATGACAACGATCATCAAGAACTGCAATCGGCAGGAGCGTTGAGCATGCAGGTCTTGTACTTCGCATACGGTTCTAACATGTCCACCGAGCGCACTAAGGCGCGGATTTCCTTGGCATTAACTGTTGGGCTGGCTTATCTGAAAGATAAGAAGATGGTGTTCAATAAGAGAAGCTGCGACGGCTCAGGAAAGGCCAATCTGGTAGACAGCCTCGGTGATGTGACGTGGGGAGTTCTATACGAGGTTGAGGCCCCCTGTTTGGAAGATATGGATGGCTACGAGAAGGGATATGACCGGGTTCAAGTACAAGTCTGCAGGAGTGATAGAGAGGTGGTGGAAGCTGCCACATATGTATCTGATGACCTAACGGAAGATCCCAGAGCTTGCGACAGGTACAAAGAATGGGTTCTGTCTGGAGCCCGCGAGCATTGCCTGCCAAACGACTACGTTGCGTACATTGAAAAACTGCCGTCGAAGCCCTGCACTTGATGGACGTTGCGAGTTCGTATATGTGAACAACGACAAGATCTGTCACGAGGTTACTGTCATGTTGATTTCCGTGCGCATCAAACGCTTCAATCCAGACTCCGATGCCAGGCCACATTGGGCTACCTATGCCGTCGACGTGGAGCCGACCGACCGCGTGCTCGATACACTGAACGAGGTCAAGTGGCATCAGGATGGCACACTGGCCTTCCGCCGCTCCTGCGCCCACGGCATTTGCGGCTCCGATGCCATGCTGATCAACGGGCGTAACCGGCTGGCCTGCAAGGTGCTCATTCAGGATGTGGGCAGCAAGATCAGCATCGAGCCGATGCGCGGCTTCCCCGTGGTCAAAGATCTGGTGGTGGACATGGAGCCGTTTTTCGCCAAGTATCGCTCGATCATGCCCTACCTGATCAATGACACGCAGCCGCCGGAGAAGGAGCGCCTGCAGAGCCCGGCGCAGCGCGCTGTCTTCGACGATACCACCAAGTGCATTCTGTGCGGGTCGTGCACCGGTTCGTGTCCATCGTTCTGGGCCGACAGCGACTACGTCGGGCCGTCGGCCATCATCGGCGCCCATCGCTTCATTTTCGACAGCCGTGATCAGGGCGCGGGCAAGCGGCTGAGCATCCTGGCCGAGTCTGAAGGCGTGTGGCCCTGCCGCACAATCTTCAACTGCACCGCCGCCTGCCCGCGCGACATCGAGGTGACGCGCGCCATCCAGGAAGTGAAAAAAGCGGTCGTAACAGGGCGAGTATAGGTAAGAGAATAAGCAATATAACCTATATCGCTTGCGCCTGTTTTCGTGTATCATGCACGTGCACGAACGTAGGCAGAGGGGCACATCAGGAGGGCGGTGCTGTAATGGCATCGCTCTCTTTTTGCACCTCACGCACGATTGCGCGTGCCCGGCAACTGAGGTACCAACACGCTACCACCACGCCATTGCTAACGTTTGGAGGAGATAGTCTCATTGAGTACCATCGCTGACCAGGAGAAAAACTCGGCCGCGCTGACATCGGTCATCGCAGCACTGTTCCTGACAGGAATAAAAACCGTTGTCGGCGTGATGACCGGCAGTCTCGGTATCCTATCCGAGGCGGCACATTCGGCGCTTGATCTGGTGGCCGCGCTGATCACGCTTCTTGCTGTACGCGTCTCGGGCAAGCCGGCTGACGCCGACCACAACTATGGCCACGGCAAGATCGAGAATCTGTCGGCGCTCTTTGAAACAGTTCTGTTGCTCGTAACGTGCATCTGGATTGTCTACGAAGCCATCAACCGTTTGTTCTTCAAGGATGTGCTGGTTGAGGCAAACATCTGGGGCTTCCTCGTGATGGGCGCATCGATCATTATTGACATATCACGGTCGCGCGTTCTGATGCGCGCTGCGAAGAAATACCAGAGTCAGGCGCTGGAAGCCGATGCGCTGCACTTCTCCACCGACGTGTGGTCATCTTCCGTTGTCATTGTCGGTCTAGCCCTGGTGTTGGTCTCCGAGCTATTCAATGCTCCCTGGCTAATAAAGGCCGATGCGATTGCCGCGCTGGTTGTGGCGATGATCGTCGTCTACGTGAGCATACAACTGGGCAAACGTACTATTGACGGTCTGCTCGATAGGGCGCCGCAGGGTGTGACTGCCCAAATTGAGGAGCGCGTCAGACAGGTCGCCGGCGTGGAAGAGGTGGGTGAGGTGCGTGTGCGCCGTTCGGGACCGGAGACCTTTGCTGACGTGACCATCGGCGTCAACAATAGTCTGCCGCTCGAAGAAGCGCACAATGTCGCCGTGGCCGTTGAGGAAGCGGTGCGCGCTGTTTTTCCGCAAAGCGACGTGATGGTTCATACCGATCCGCACGATGACACGGAGGGCATGCTGCAACACGTGCGTCTGATCGCACGCAGCATGCGGCAAGATGTGCACAACGTGGCCGTGCAGCGCATCGGCAAGCACGTGCATGTTGCCTATGATCTCGAGGTCGCTCCTGACATCAGCCTGAGTGCGGCGCACGACCTCGCCTCCAGCCTGGAGCACCGGCTGCGCGAGGACATTGCCGACATCGCACACATTGACTCTCACATCGAGCCGCGCCTGCAGACGGAAACCACCGGCCAGGATGTAACTGCACAGGCGCCCGACGTCGTGGCGGCCGTTAAAGAGGCTATCGCAGGACTGCCGTTGATCTCCGGCTATCACAATATCACCGTCCTAAAGACTGATGGTCACTACACGGTGTCTGTGCATTGCACCTTTGCGCCATCTATGCCAATACGCGACGTTCACCACGTGTCTGATCTGGTTGGTGAGCGCGTCAAGAACGCCATCCCTGCCGTTAATCGGGTGATCGTTCATTCAGAACCATGAGGGAGGTTCTCTATGCCAGCGCTTTTTGATCCATTCACGCTGCGATCGCTTAGCCTGCGCAACCGCATTGTCATGTCACCCATGTGCATGTACTCGGCAGGCGAGGATGCAGTTGCCACCGATTTTCATCTTGTTCACCTGGGCGCTCGCGCGATGGGTGGGGTGGGACTCATAGTCACCGAAGCGACGGCGGTCGAAAGTCGCGGGCGTATCAGCGCACGCGATCTCGGTCTCTATGCTGATCGCCACGTCGCGCCGCTGGCGCGCATCACCAGCTTCGCCCACAGCTTTGGCGCCATGATCTGCACCCAACTGGCGCACGCCGGGCGCAAGGCATGGAGCCAGACAAAGGGACAGGGGCCAGACCAGGCTGTTGGCCCTGGCCCGCTTCCGTTTGATAGCGACTGGCTGGCGCCACAGGCACTCAGCAGCAGCGACATCGAGACGATCGTGACGGCCTTTGCTGCCGCCGCCGTGCGCGCACATGCCGCCGGGTTTGATGCCGTGGAGATTCACGGCGCACACGGCTATCTGATTCACGAGTTTCTATCGCCGATCTCCAACCAGCGCCGCGACGCCTACGGCGGATCGCTCGACAACCGCATGCGTTTCTTGCTGCGCGTCGTTGACGCCGTGCGCGCGCTGTGGCCGGCAGAAAAGCCCATGCTCGTGCGCCTCTCCTGCACCGACTGGGTGGAGGGCGGGTTGGCGATCGACGACGTCGTCCAGGTGGCGCAGGCGCTCAAGGAGCGCCAGGTTGACCTGATCGACTGCTCGACGGGCGGAAACGCAGCGCGCCCGGTTATCCCGCTGGGGCCGGGCTATCAGGTGGCCTTTTCCGAGCGCATACGGCGCGAGATCGGCATCCCGACAGGCGCTGTCGGTCTGATTTCGACGCCTGAGTTGGCCAACGAGATCATCCACAACGGCCGCGCAGACGTCGTGTTCCTCGGCCGTGAGTTGCTGCGCGACCCACATTGGCCGCTGCACGCCGCTCGCCGCCTGGGAGTTGACGCTGCCTGGCCCGCTCAATACCTGCGCGCCAGGAAGTAGCTGTCTTGCGGAAACTGTTCACCGTTGTCTAGTGATAGACGCCAACAACGTAGTGGCGCTGCAAGCTCACCCCGCTCCATCGGGTGAGCTTGCAGCGCCACTACGTCCTCAACATCACAGTGAACAGTTACGTCTTGCGCCACTAGGAATAGGAAAAACGAGCCATCCCGCATATACGGGGGATGGCTCGTTGCATTTGCGCTGTGGCTCGTCGATCAAGACAAACCGAGCAGCGGAACCATGTCGAAAATGAAGGCGGTGACAGCACGAGAAGGGAGACCGGCTGTCAGCGGCGTCGGTTGTTCACACAGGCGGCAGGTCGCCTGCATCAACTGCAAGACCTTGTCGACATGATCAGCAGTGACACCGATTAATAGCGTGGCGTTTCCCTTCTTGAGGAAACTACCGATAGAGTTGATACGCGTCAGGCGATAACCGGCCTTGGTCAGCGCGGCAGTGACAGGCCCTGCATCATCTGCCTGCACGACACTCATGATCAACACACCTGCTGGTCCAGCCATGCCTGAGGACGCAAGGGGGCCTGATAGGCCGAGCCGGGCAAGGTGTCGCACAGGCATGACAAAGACGGCTGCACCGCCCACTTCCACCTCGATGGGGGCAGCGGTTACCATGGGCATGCCAACTGTTTCAACAGACATGGGAGCAGCGTTCATATAGCGCCGGCGTGCCTGGCAGTTATGCTGGATCAGAGAGAGAAGGTGATCCAATTCCTCATCTTCTGTGCCGATGAGCATGGTCACGTTTGGCTCATCCAGGAAACCGCCCACAGTGTTCAGCCGCGTACACCGGAAAGCGTTCGCCACCAACGCATCCGTCAATTTGCCGCTATCAGCACTCTGAACGATGGCAATGACCAGCTTCATGATCAGCTCCTTCCCTGCCCCGCGCTCCTTTGTAACTCACATTATACCACAGATGCGCTGTCACTGCCATTGACGCACCGCCAGCCGTGTGATACACTTGAAACATGGCAGGGCAATCACCATCCATCCAACCACCGACAATGGGCAAATCACCAACCACGGGACTGACGCTTGAGTGTGTTCGCCGTGCCCTCAAGCAGCCGCGACCGGGCGTCGCTGCGCAGGCGCGCATGTTGCCGCAGCGCCCCCCCGGCAGCGAGACCCCGCCTGGTAGCCGCCATGAGCGCGCGGCGGCCGTTCTTATCCTCGTTTATCCTGTCGACGCGGTTCCGCATCTCGTGCTGACGCGCCGCACCGACACGGTGCAGGATCACAAGGGCCAAATCTCTCTCCCCGGCGGCTCGCATGAAGGCAATGAGACACTCATAGAGACCGCATTGCGCGAGGCAAACGAGGAGATCGCGGTTAGCAGCGCTAATCTGGAGGTGCTGGGTACGCTGACGCCCCTCTACGTCGGCGTGAGCGACTATTTGATTACACCGGTCGTGGCGATGGCGTCGCGCCGGCCCGATTTCCGGCCCGATCCGGTGGAAGTTGTCGAGATTATTGACGTGCCGCTCGGTTTTCTGCTGGACGCCAACAGCCGAGTCGAGGAAGACTGGATTGTCCGTGACGTCCGTGTACGCATTCCCTTTTTCGCCGTCGGCCCGCACAAAGTATGGGGCGCCACGGCGATGATGCTGTCTGAGTTCGCTGCCATGCTCGAACAGTGCAGCCAGCCCACAACCAGCGATTCTCTGTCTCTGTAGCTCACGGCTTCCGCCTGGCTGGTGGCCGTTACGCCCCAATTTCTATACACGAGGAGTACCATGCCACAATCCGCGCCAACCACCATGCGCGAGCGTATGCTCGCCTTCGTACGGGGAGAAGCGTACGAGCGGGCGCCGTTTGTCCAGTATGACAACATCGCCGCGCCCAACACTGAGATTTGGCCGGTCATCGGGCGGGACAACATGGGACTGCTGCGTTGGTCAAACGCCCACCGCCTCGAACACCCCCATTGCCGCTTCGAAAGCTGGCGTACAGAATACAACGGCCTGCGCGGCGAACACCGCACGCTCCACACCCCCGGCGGCGACATCACAGAAGAGCGCATCTTTGAGCCGACCTATGGCGGCCCGGCCTGGAGGAAGCATTTCCTCGAAACTCCTGAGGACTACCGCATCTTCATGACCTACCTGCGCGACGTCGTCGTCTGTGAGGACTACGCACGGGTCTGGAAGGACGCACGCGAGCTTGGCGACGACGGGCTGCCCCACGTCGCCGTGCAGCGCACACCCTACCAGCAGTTGTGGATCGAATGGGCCGGCCTTGAGCCACTCTCGATGCACCTTGCCGACTACCCCGAGCTTCTGGCAGAGTGCATGGCGCTCATGACAGTCATCCAGCGCCGCATCTTTCACATCGTGCGCCAGGGCATCGACCAGGGTGTGCCCATTGCCTATGTCGACGTGCCCGACAACGTGACCGCTCCTGTTCTGGGCATCCGTAACTTCAGTACGTATTGCCTGCCGCTCTACCGCGAGCTGGCGGACATGCTGGACAGCCGCAACATCCCCGTCTTCGTGCACATGGACGGCGACCTGCAGCCATTCTGGGAGCTCATCACGACGTCAGGCGTGCGCGGCCTCGATTCGATGTCGCCGCCCCCCGACAATGACACCAGCGTTGGCCAGGCGCTCGCCATGTGGCCCGACATGCGCGTCGGCATCAACTTCCCCTCGTCGGTGCACCTGCTGCCGCCAGACGACATTTATCGCATCACGCGCCAGATTCTTGACGAAGACGGGCATTCGGGACGATTGCAGATTCAGGTGTCAGAAAACGTCCCGCCCGGCGTCTGGAAGCAGAGCTACCCTGCCATCGTTCAAGCAGTGACCGACTTTGGCGCAGGTTCATAGGAGGTCGTCGTGGCATATCCGCTCATGTACGACATCGAGCAGCAACTCATTTCACGCGCGATCGCCGATATTCCGGCCAGAGTGAATGCTGAGATGGCTCGCTGGACGGGCTGGCAGACGCTCAAGCCCGGCGCACGTATCGCCCTCACGGCGGGCAGCCGCGGGGTGGCCAACATCGCTCTCGTCCTTCGCTCAGTTTGTGACAACCTCAAGCAGCGCGGATACCAGCCCTTCATCGTGCCGGCTATGGGCTCGCACGGTGGGGCGATTGTGGCCAGGCAACTCGCCATTCTGGAAAGCCTGGGCGTCACCCCGGACAGCATGGGCGCGCCCGTGCTGGGCAGCCTGGAGGTGGACGAAGTTGGCCGCAGCAGTCGCGGCCATGCCGTAGTCATGGATCGCCACGCCCACCGCGCCGACGGTCTGATCGTCGTTGCGCGCGTCAAGAAACACACCGACTTCTACGGCAAGATCGAGAGCGGCCTGATGAAGATGATCACGATCGGCCTGGGCAAGCACATCAACGCCTCCTACGTGCACAGTTTCGGCTCGCACGGGCTGCGCGACCTGGTTCCCGAGTTCGCCTCCATCGTCATTGCCAAGAGCCCCATGCTGTTTGGCCTGGCATTGCTCGAAGATGGCTACGATGCGACCTCGGATATCGTGATGGTACCTGCCGCGCAGATTGCGGCAGAAGAGCCGAAACTGCTGCGCCGCGCCGTGCGCCAGATGGCGCGCCTCCCAGTCAAGAACATCGACCTGCTGATCATTGACTGGATGGGCAAAGACATCAGCGGCGCCGGCATGGACACCAATGTCATCGGGCGCTACATGCTGCACGGGATAGCCGACCCACCGTCGCCACGTGTGCGCTACATTGCCGTTCTCGACCTGACCGAAGCCTCGCACGGCAACGCCATCGGCATTGGCCTGGCCGATCTGACCACGCAGCGTCTGATGGACAAGTTTGACCAGACGTCATTCTACATGAACTCGGCGACCAGCGGCTTCCTGGAGCGCACCAAGATACCACTCACCTGCCCGACCGATCAGGCCGCTATCGATCTTGCACTGCATCTGCTCGCTCCCGTCCTACCCGAGCAGGCACGCGTCGTGCGTATCCAGGATACACTGCACCTGGCGCACTTCCGGGCGTCGCAAACGGTGATCGCTGATCTCAAGGGACAAGCAAAGGTCGCCGTCGCTGACACGCCGCAGAGGCTGGCATTTGGCGGGGATGGAACGCTGCTGTGATATGTGCCCACTGCGAGAAGGTCTGGACGGACCCGTCATTGCGAGCGGAGCGAAGCAATCTCCCCCGTTTCGCGCCACAACGGAGATTGCTTCGTCGCACCTGTCCCGCGCTCTTGCGGGAAAGGGCGCTCCTCGCAATGACGATTGGGATGCACACGACCTTCTTGCAGTAGGCGCCTGACATTCGCGGATACGGAGGTACTATATGCCTGCGCAGAACAAAACGGTCTTCGTGATTCACACCAGCTTTGCCCTGGTCGATGTCCTGGCCCCACTCTACCGCCAGGAGATTCCCGCCGTACGCATTGTCAACATCGCCGACGATAGCCTGCTGGCCGATGTGCGCAGCGCCGGGCAGGTCACGCCATCGGTCGTGCGGCGCATGGTCGGCTACGCCGTGCTGGCCGAATCGGCCGGGGCGGACGCCATCTTCAACACCTGCTCGTCGGTGGGCGAGGTCGCCGACATCATGCGCCAGGCCATCGACATTCCACTTGTCAAGATCGACGAGCCGATGGCGACCGCGGCCGCGGCGCACGGCACGGAGATCGCGATCATCGCCACCGTGCCCACCACTCTGGGACCAACCTCTCGCCTGGTGGAACGCAAGGGCCGCGAGCTTGGCAAGACGGTCGCCATCCAGCGCCGCCTGGTCGAGGGCGCATTCGACGTTCTGGTCGGCGGCAACCCGCAGAAGCATGATGAGATGGTCCTGGCCGAGATTGTGAAGGCAGCACAGACGGCGCAGGTTGTTGTGCTGGCGCAGGCAAGCATGGCCCGCCTGGTGCCACTGCTGGGCAGTCAGGTGAAGGCGCTGATTCTATCCAGCCCGGCCAGCGGCGTCAAAGAGCTGCGCCGCGTCGTGGAACAGATCTAGAGTGTGATCATGGTGGAAACAACAGACGTGCGAATGCGGATCCGCAGATGCACACAGATGAAACGCCGTAGACTCGATCAAAGATGGTAGACCTACGGTCGTCCTATCTGCGTTGATCTGCGAAGCTCACCCCGCAGTATCGGGTGTCATCTGCGGATCGTCCGGCTTCTCGTCTGGTCACTTTCCATGTATGTTTCATCCTGGTATTAGCATAGAGACGCCCTTTGCGGAGCAGACGGATGATTGCTGAGCCACCTGGTCGCGTGCCGTTTGATCTACTCCTTGCCTCGCTGCCCAATGAATGGGCAGACGCCGGGCTGGCAGAGGCCCTCCAGCAGCGTATCGCGGCAGCGAAGACCAAGATCATCGTCCTCGACGATGATCCAACCGGAACGCAGACGGTACACGATGTTCTCGTCGTCACCGACTGGTCGCTGCCCACCTTGCGCGCGGCGCTGCGCCGCGATGAGCCTGCCGTTTTCATCCTCACCAACTCGCGCAGCATGCCGCTGGCCGAAGCGCAGGCGCTGAACCGCCAGATTGCACACAACCTGGGCGCGGCGGCGCGCGAGTTTGGCTGCGCCATCGAGGTCATCAGCCGCAGCGACTCGACGCTGCGCGGTCACTTCCCCGGCGAGGTGGACGCCCTGTGCGATGGTCTTGAGCAAAGCCTGAGTGTACGCTACGACGGCTACGTCATTGCGCCCTGCCTGATGGACGCCGGACGCTATACCATCAACAATGTGCACTGGCTACGCGAGGGTGACTGGGCCGTGCCCAGCGGCGAGACCGAGTTTGCCCGCGATGCCTCGTTCGGCTACCGCTCGTCTAACCTCTGCAACTGGGTGGAGGAGAAAACAAACGGCCGCATCAACGCTAGCCAGGTCGTGTCCGTAACGATTGCCGACATACGCGAGGGCGGGCCAGAGCAGGTCGCGCGCGTGCTCGGCAAGATCAGCGGGCGCGCCGTGGCGATTGCCAATATCGCTACCTATCAGGACATGGCCGTCTTTGTCGCCGGGCTATTGCAGGCAGAAGAGCAGGGCAAGCGCTTTATCTTCCGCACAGCGGCGTCTTTTGTGCGCGTGCGCGCCGGCGTCACCCGCCAACCTCTGCTCAGCGCCGGCCTCCTCTTTGGCGACACTCCGGCAGCGTGCGGCGGCCTCGTCGTTGTCGGCTCGTACATCCAGAAGAGCAGCGAGCAACTGCAGAAGCTGTTGGATCTGCCGCAGATAGCCGCGATAGAAGTGAGCGTGCCGCGCGTGTTGGATGCGGCCATGCGCGACGGTGAGGTTGCCCGCGTCACGCGCGCGATGAACGATCGGCTGCCACAGCAGGACGTCGTCGTGATGACGAGCCGCGACCTGGTCACAGGAACGAGCAAGGAAGAGAGTCTGCATATCGGCAGCATTGTGTCGGCAGCCCTGGTTGAGGTGGTGCGCGGGCTGGCAGTGCAGCCGCGCTTCATCGTGGCCAAGGGGGGCGTCACCTCCAGCGACGTGGCAACCAAAGGGCTCGACATCAAGCAGGCGCTGGTACTGGGACAGATTGCCCCGGCCGTGCCGGTCTGGCAGCCAGCCCCTGGCAGCCGTTTCCCCGGCGTTCCCTACATTGTTTTCCCCGGCAACGTCGGCGACCCGGGCACACTGGCGCGGGTGGTCCAGGAATTGCGTGGACAATAGCCGTGAACAGTTACGGACAGCGCCTGATTGTATCACCGCCACGCATATGCTATAATACGCCAGCGCAGCGGGCAAGCCGGCCTGCGCCACTGCGCCGGCCTGTCTCATCGCATTCATACTCTCATCGCTTTGCGCGAGCAAACACAGCGCGGTGTTTTTCACCAGGGCCTGCCCGATCGCGTCCCATCCTGGTCTTATGTACAGTCGAGCGCAGATCCATGTTGACCCCGCGGGGACAGGTATGAAACCTGCCCCTGCACATTTTGTGGGAGGCGTATGAAAAAGAACTATCTGGTCTACAAGCTTGCAGACGGTTATATCAATGATTGGTTGGTGTTGGGGCCATGCCAGACCCCGATCACCGAGCAACCCCAACCCGGCGAATCGTCGCGCGCCTTCAGAACGAGGGTGCTTGCAGCAACGGATCACACAACGCCCGACTATGCCACTGCCCCGGTAGAGATCGACAAGATCACCAGCGGCGACAAGGACTTCTTCTGGGAAATCGAGCACCTCAAGGATGACCATCTGCTGGAGCGCGCCAGCTTCCTTCCCGTCTATACTCTGGCACACGTCTGGGCATTTACCCGTGTCAATTGCGCCGGCGCCAAAGCGGTCACGCTCAACGTGACGGCCACGTCACCCGTTAGCGTCTGGGTGAATGGCCGCCACGTCACGTATGGCGATCGCATGACCGAGATCAGCGACCAGACGGCGCAGACATATACGTTCCCTGTCGGCTTGCGGCCGGGCAGCAATGATCTCATGATCCGCCTGGAGCAAGTTGCTGCCGGCGATTCGGTCATGGCCCTGGCTGTGCGCCTGCAAGACGTGCCGTTGGACACCGTCAAAATCCTCGTTCCGACCGTCACCGGCGACCCCAAACGACGACAGGAATGGGAAACTGCGTTCTCATATACCTACCTCAGCCAGTCTGTCTACAGCCGGGACGATACGATCAAGCTCATGTGCAGCGACGACATGCCGGAAGAGCTCAAGGCCGTCGCCCGCCTGCAGAAGCTCGATGACAGCATCTATGCCGAGGTCTTCGGCGACCTCAAGGCGGGGGCGGTCATCGAAGGCGTCTACGGTGTGCAGTTGCCGCTCGGCCCCATGAAGGCGACGCTCATGCCGCCGGCCGAGTCCTACTACGACAATCGCTTCCGCGCTAAATACACGCTGCCTTTCGCCAACAGCAATGCCGTCTACAGCACAGAGGCAGCCGGCGAGTATGAAGAACGACTGATCATTACCATGCAGGAAGCGCAGCGCAGCGACGACAAGCTCTATGCCGAAATCGCTAAGATGGCGCTGGGCTGGTGGGAAGTGCTGGACGTCAGGGAGATTCGCACCGTTCTGGGCCAGATCAAACGCGCTGAGGCGCAATGCCTGCCCGATCTCGTCGGGCTCGCCGGCATGCAGGTGCGTATGGCGCACTACGAGAAGTTTCCTGCCGATCTCAGGCCAGAGATTGAAGAGTGCCTGACCGCCTTTGATTATGCGGCGCAAGGCATCTTCGCCCCGGACATGACGCTGGAGTACAATCAGATTGCGCTCTACGCTGCCCGGATTCTGGCCGGGCAAGCCTTCCCCAAAGCCACATTCACGGCGTCTGGGCTCAGCGGCAAACAAGAACGCAGCCGTGGCGAGAAGCTGGCCGAAGCCTGGTTGAGACAGCATGCCCAGACCGGCTTTGCGCAGTGGAACTCGCGCACCGACCTGATCATTGCTGCGCTGGCACACCTGGCCGACCTGGCTGAGAGTGAGACGACTTGCGAGCTGGCGGCCGTCTTGCTCGACAAACTTGTCTTCGGCCTGGCAATCAACTCGTTCCAGGGCACGTTTGGCGCAGTACGCGCCGACGCACGGGCCGCATGGATGCGCAGCGGGCGCTTTGCCCCCGAGGCGGCCCTCAACAGCCTGCTGTGGGGAACTGGCAACCACAATACCTACTTCAAGGGCGCCGTTAGCCTGGCGCTGGCCGGCCACAACTACGAACTGCCGGAGATTATCCACACCATCGGCATGGACCCACGGCCCGAAGCATTGACACGCGAACAACAACAGGTCAGTGATAGCGATCGCGTCAATATCGTCACCTACAAGACGCCTGACTTCATGCTGTCATCGGCGCAGGACTATCACGCCGGCCAGACCGGGCGACGCGAACACATCTGGCAGGCGACGATGGGTCCCGATGCGCTTGTCTTCAGTAACCACCCGGGATCATGCAGCGAGTCCGACGCCCGCCAGAAGGGCTGGTGGTGCGGCAATGGCAAGCTGCCACGGGTGGCGCAGTGGAACAACGCCCTGATTGCCGTCTACAATCTGGGCGACAGCGACCCGTTGGGCTTTACCCATGCCTACTTCCCCGCCTTCGCCTTCGACGAGCACGCGCTCGAGCAGGGCTGGGCCTTTGCGCGCAAGGGCGACGCCTACCTGGCCCTCTATGCCGAACAGGGCATGAAGATGAACGAGGTGGGCGCCGACGCGCATTGCGCGCTGCGCTCAGACGGCCTGCGCAACGTGTGGCTGTGCCAGATGGGGCGCAAAGAAGTAGACGGCAGCTACGAGGAGTTCTGCCAGAAAGTTCTGGCCAAAGCTGTCACGATCAACGACCTGGACGTTGCGTGGGAGACCGCCCGCGGCGACAAGCTGCACTTCGCATGGAGCGGGCCGCTCAGCGTGAATGGCAAGGACGAAGCGATCAGCGGCTTCAAGAACGTTGATAGCCCCTACGCGCTGGCCGAGTTCCCCGCAGAGACCATGGATATCGGCATCGGCGAGCAGATCATGCGCCTGCACCTCACATAGGGCGACGCCAAGAGACCTCCGCCGTCGTGAAGACGGCGGAGGTCTCGCTTTTCGCTACATGCCCGGGTTTTCGAGAATCTCGATGTCCAGAGCGAGCTTGTCGTCGCCCTTCAGGTAGGTGTAATTGCCGCCCGTGAAATCGCCAGTCTGGACAATCTGCAGCGTCTTGCTCAGCAGGTCGACCATCGGCGTCTTGTCCTTGTAGCGGAAGGCGATGTGATGGACGCTGGGGCCGTGCTTCTTGAGGTGATCGGCCCACACGCTGGGCCCACCCACGGGCTCGATGATCTCCAGCGAGAGGTTGGCGAACTTGACGAACGCCAACTTGGCCCGCGCCTCGGTTTCCTTCCCCACATACTTGATGTGCGAGACATCCTTGCCATCCGTCAATCGCCACGACGGCTTCTTGATGCCGAAGACCTCGGCATAGGCGGCCGTGTACTTCTCGATGTCGTCCACAATGATGCAGACCTGAACAACTGCTTCGTTCTCAAGAGTCTTCACGCCAATTCCTCCATCACAGATTAGTGACCAGCCTCACTCAGAAATACCTTGACCGCGCCGATGTACTGCTCGAAGTTCTCGCGGCGGATGTTGTGCCCGGCATTGGTGACATGCACAGCCTGGATATTGGGATTGAGCGTTACCGCCAACTGCGCCGCCTCAGCGGTAACGATGCCGCCGCGCGTCGATTCAGACCACAGCAGCAGCGCCGGGCAGGCAATACGCGGCGTAAACTCCTGCCAGGCCGCCGGCGTATTGCTGGTGATGCCGACGATGTTCGGGTTCGCCTGCTGCTTCGCCTCGTACCAGGGCGCCAGCTCAATCTTGTCCCACTCGTGCATTTTGGGGCCAACCGGCGGCTGGGCAGCCATGATTTGCTCCAGCGTTGCCTTCTTCATGCGCGTCATCAAGCCTTCCCAGCCTTTGGCCTGCGCAGCGCGCTCCTCCGCTGACGTCACGCTCGTGCGCCAGGGTGGGTCTTCGAGGACAAGCCGGCCGGCATACGATGCACCCAGCACCGCCGCGGTCATCGCGCCCATCGAATGTCCGATGACGGCCGGTTTGTCCAGAGCGAGCGCCACGATCAGCCCCGCCACATCAGCAGCCAGCGTCTCGTAGGTATAGCCGGATTCCGGCGCATCGGACAGGCCGTGCGCACGCGCATCGGGTGTGACAACGTCGTAGTCATTGTGCAGCGCAGCAACGACGCGCGGCCAGCAGCGACCGCTGTCAGTCAGGCCGTGACATAGCACCACGGACGGCTTCTTGCCGCCCGTGCGTTCGTAGTGAATCTTGATCCCATTGGCGATCACCTCAGCCATGAATCGTCCTCGATGTCGATGTTGAAGAATCCCCATGCAGCCGCTACAGCGTCGCCAGAATGCCCTTGAGAGCGCGAATCGCGCCGCGGAAAAGCTCCGGGCCGCTGACGCCGCTGCTGGGGCCGGCTATGAGCAGGTGCGGCTCGAGCGAGACGAAGCCGCTCCACTTGCGCTGCTTGAGCGCCGCCAGCACCTCAGGGATGCCACCGTCGCCCTTGCCCGCCACACAGATGGTGTGCGTCGCCCGGTCAGCGTCCTTGATGTGCAGATAACCGATCGTGTCCACAAGCTGGGGGAATGCCTCGGTCGCGGGGTGCACATTTTCCATCACATAGTTGCAGGGGTCATAGACGGTTGTCCACTGCGCGCTGCCCAGCGTCTTGATCAGATCGAGCGAGCGACCGGGCGTGTCGCCATAGAGGCCATGCTCGTTTTCGAGGCCCAGCGTTACCTTGCGCCCCTCGGCAACTTCGGCCAGCGCAAACATCTGTGACATGACCTTGTTGCGGCGCTGCGCCGCTGTGCCGGGAGCGACGTAGAACGAGAAGAGGCGGATGTAGGGAGCATGGAAGAACTCAGCCAAATCGAGCGCACGGCGGAAGCGGACCAGATGCGGCGCGAGCGGGTCATCGATGCTGACCTTGCCGATGGGCGAGCCGATGGCCGACACACCAACCTTGCGTCGCTCCAGTTCAGCCTTGACGCGCTCAGCTTCGGCGTCGCTAAGATCGAGCACGTTCTTTTTCCACACGCCGCGCAACTCCAGATAATTGACGCCCTCGCTCTGCAAGAGGTCAAGCTGCTCGCTCAATTCCGGCGAGATCTCATCGCCAAAACCGGAAAGGGTAAACATAGAGTCCTCCAATAAAGGAAATGGGACGCGGATAAGACCAATAACAGCACTGATACGCACGGATAATCACTTCCACAGAATCTGCGTCGATCCGTGAGCCTTCCGCGTTCATCCGCGTCCTAGCTGTGATAGCGCGACAGGATGCGTAGGGCATTCTGGTAAGTCAGCTTGTCAAAGACAGATTGGGTGATGCTGCCCTCGGCCAGCAAGCGGCGCAGGGTGGCCAGGTGGGGCATGCGGCCGCGTGCATCGCTGAAGCAGACATCGGTGGCAAAGACGATCCTATCCTGGAACTCGTTGAGGAAGCGGATGCCTTGCGCCGGGTCACGCGTCAGCGCATTATGACCGCTGCCCGCCGACATGTCGCAGCAGAGGTTCGGGTAGGTGCGCATGAGGGGCCACAAGCTGCCTTCTTCCACGATCGGCCCCTTTGGGTAGCCCGCTTTGTCCTCGAGCGTCAGCCCGGCGGCGATCTCGGCCCAGAAGCCCGGCCCGTGGCCAAGAATGATCGTTTCGGGAACCTGCTGCAGCAAGCGCTCCAGGCGCGGCGAGCCAGGCAGATCGGTCAGCCCGTAGGAGCCGGCGCCAATGGCGTTGCCGTGGATCGTCACCGGCAAATGCCACGCGCCGCACCGGCGGAACAGGTTGACCACACGCGCGTCGTCGGCCTCCAGGTTGGCCGTCACTTCGCCGATGCCCACGCAGCCCATCTGCACAAAGCGCTCCAACACCCAGGAAAAATCGGTCGTGGCCAGGTTGCCGCCCATGCGTGGATCGACGTTGCCAAAAAGAATCAGACGATCCTTGTGGCGCATGCCCTCTTTGATCTGGCTGATGGGATCGGCATGGTCGCCGAACAGAAAGGCAAGCGGCCTCTCCTCTGCATTGACGCCAAAGGGCAGCAGCACGGCCTTGTCGATGCCTTCGTCGTCGAGCCGGGCAATCAGGCTCTCAAACGTCACCGGCGTGCGCTCCATGATGGCCGGTCCGCGCAAATCCGCCACGTGCGTATGCATATCGATGATCATGACGTTGCTCCGGGAAATCTGTTCAGAGTTGCGATGCCCGATGGCCGATGGCCGATGGAGCGGGCCAGGCTCTACTGCGGCGCAGTATCGGGCATCGCAACTCTGAACGCAGGATGGCTACTTGCGGCGGCTCAACCCCCACGCTCCCGACTCCGGCGGGTTGCCGCTGTCGCCGGGCAGCAACTCGCGGTAGTTCTCCACCACCTTGCGGAAGGCCGCGGCATACTCCTCGATGATCTCTGGCCGGCAGTGCTTGAACCACGGCACCTGCACCACGCGCGCCTGTAGACCCTCGGACACGGGCAGGCTACCGGGCGGCTGGCGCACGTCGACGCCGGGCGGCAGGTTGGCGATACGCGTCGGACGGCCTGCATTGTAGACATCGACCGTGTTGAGCAGCGGGTGCAGGTGCAGGGCCTTGTTGCAGCCCGCTCCGGTGGGGGCGCCCTCGGCCGCCACAGCCTGGCAGAAGCGAGCGACGGACAATCCCCCCAATTCTTCGGGGCGATAGAGCCCCAGCGGGAAGTACCAGCCGCCCATCGTCAGCCCCGATCCTTTGGCCGGGCGATGCGCCTTGAGCCCCGGCAGGCCTTCAAGCTGATCCCAGAAACAATTCATCGAGGCATCGATGTCGGCCATCTGCTGCGGGTAGTTGCGCAGTTGGACGCGCGCCACGGCAGACGATAGTTGGTGCATGCGATACTTGTAGCCGCCCCAGGGTAAACCAGCGCCATCAACCAGATCGGCTTCCGCTATCTCTGCATAGCGCTCGTAATGGCCAAAAATGGCGGCGCGTTCGTAGATGCGACGGTCGTTGGTGACCATGATGCCGCCCTCGCCCGTAGCCATCGACTTGCCCGACATCAGCGAGAAGGCTGACACGTCGCCAATCGTACCGACCATGCGTCCTTTGTACATTGCGCCGTGGGCATGCGAGACGTCTTCGAGCACGGCGATTTTGCGCCGGCGGGCGATCGCCATGATGGTGTTCATCTCACACGGATAGCCGGTGTAGTGGACAACGACGATGGCCCTGGTGCGCGGGGTGATGCGGTGCTCGATGTCGTGGGGGTCAATACACAGGGTCGTGGCATCGATGTCAGCAAAGACAATCGTGGCGCCGAGGGAGTACACGGGCAGACACGACGCCCAGTAGGTCACGCTGGGGCAAATGACCTCGTCGCCCTTGCCGATGCCGAGGCCAAAGAATGCCCCGTGCAGGGCTGAGGTTCCGGTGTTGTGGCCCAGCGCATACTTCATGCCAAGCCAGGCAGCAAACTCCTTCTCGAACTGCTGCGTGACATCAGTGTTCGACATCTTGCCTGCGCGCAAAACCTCAAGAACGGCGTTTTCGATCTCGGGGGTAATAATGGGCCAGGTGAAGATGTCAGCGGGGGCGCTTTGGACGCTCTTGGGGCCGCCCAGGAGCGCCAGTTGACTTGCCGCTGTGGTCATATGTGTCCTCCTCAGTGAATGACGGTCCAGCCAGCGGCTATTATAGCATACAACGCGGCGGCTGTCAGGAGACGAGATTGACTTTCCATGCACGTGCGGCTATACTCGCTTACGGTCAGAGTTCCGTAACAATCGTCATCTCGACGCAGTCCGCATTGCAGCCCAATCTGCCGGCCCCCGTAGAGTCCATGTATGGAGGTGCCGTGCGGAAAGGAATGCGCACAACAGTAAGAAGCTGGGTGCTACTGAGAAGGCAGGAGAGTATGAAGAAGATTTGTATTGTGGGTGCATCCGGGAAACTCGGGCAGTACATGGTGCGGCATGCTCTGGATCGGGGGTACGAGGTGGTTGGCGTCTGTCGGGAGCGCAGCGTAGGGAAACTCGACGCGTTCAAAGGGCGCATCACATTCATTCCTGGCGCCACGAACGACCGCGAGGTGATCAAGAAGGCTGTCGCAGAGTGTGACGCGGTGCTCACCGTGCTGGTCCCCTGGGGGGCTCACCACTACTCGTCGGGAACGGCCCAGGCCGTACTCGACCACGCGCGTCCGGGCGCGCGCCTCATCTTTTCCTGCGGCTGGCACATCACGCGCGACGGCAAGGATGTATACCCGCAGTCGCTGCAAAGAGAGGAAAAGATCTCGCGTTGGCTCCTGCGGCTGATCCCCATCGTGGACATCGACGACCAGGTGGAAGCGTGCCGGCGGGTGTTTGCCAGCGACACCCGGTGGACGGTCGTGCGTGGGAGCGACCTTGAAGAGGGCGAGAGCCAGGGCCTACCGGTGTGGAGCAGGCACGTGGGCGATCCCATCCTCGAGAGCAACATCACGCGCCGCGTGGACTTTGCTCTGTTCATGGTGGAGGCCCTCGAGAACGACGAGCTCGTCCGCGAGGCTCCGGCGATTGTCGGCTGCCAGACGCCCTCGGCGCTCGCGATCAAAAACGAAACTGACACGAAAAACACTCATGAGAACCTGGACTAAGGCCAAGAAACATCCCAAGCCCGTCATGTGCGGTCAAGCTACCCAAGTAGATGATGACATGAAAGCGCACCATTTCCCTGTGCAGCATTCGATTTTGAGTGAGAGTGCCCTGGCCGAATGGGTTCTATCTCACTACTCTTTGAGAGAACCTGTTCGATGTAGGTTTCTCAGGGGAAGCATGAGCGACGTGTATCGCGTAGATACGCTTGATACGGCCTACATCCTGAAGATCTACCTGCACAACCGACACTCAATGCGCGCCATAGAGGCAGAAGTCGACTTCTTGAATGACCTGCTTGACCACGACATTCCTGTAGCAGCTCCAGTAGCAAACAACGATGCAGTTTACTTGAATGAACTCGACGCACCTGAAGGAATAAGGTGCGCAGTGCTGTTCGACGCCATTCAAGGAGATGAACCCCAAGAAGTGAATCTTGAGCACAGCCGCGGTTTTGGACGATTGGCTGGCCGCATTCACAAGCATGCAGATAGCTCGGCCAAGAAGTATGATAGATGGCATCTCGACGAAAAGTACCTTGTGGAGGAACCGCTGACCCACATCAGGCCGTACCTTGAGAACAGGAGAAGGGACTGGCAATATCTGAGAGCCTTGGGGAGTGAATTGGTGGTCCAGTTGCATAGACTGGTATCCAAGGAAAGCCCGGAATACGGTCTGTGTCACGGAGACCTCCACGCCGGGAACGCACGGTTTGACAAAGATGGTCGGCTCACCCTGTTTGACTTTGACAGTTTCGGGTATGGCTGGAGAGCGATTGACATTGGTGCATACCATGTGAGCTACAATTGGCTAGACCTCAGCGAAAAGACTAGGCGTGAGAAAGATAGATTTTGGCAAGCATTTGTGGACGGGTACGACACGGAGCGCCCTCTGAGCAGGAATGAACTTGCAGCAGCCCAACTGTGTCTGCCTCTTCGTCACTTGGAACTCATGGGACTCACGATACAGTACTGGTCGCCCCAGGTTGGAACCGGTTGGATCAATGACGATTACTTTGATAGGCACCTAAGCTGGTTCAGAGAATGGACCGATGTGTACAGCAAAACGTGACATACGCCAAGGAGTCGCTGGCATCAGGTTCTTGGTTGCGGCCCAACAACGGCACGTACCCGGCTGCCTACCGCCCGGTCTTTCAAGGGTTCTGCGCCAGCAAAGGCACTTGTAAGTGGGAGTAGCCTTGCTGGCCCGGCAGCGG
Organism: uncultured Ktedonobacterales bacterium; assembly: GCA_964402955.1. Classification (GTDB taxonomy): domain Bacteria; phylum Chloroflexota; class DTOL01; order DTOL01; family DAOUCN01; genus CAYOEZ01. The sequence continues at coordinate 21,935 of CAYOEZ010000011.1, forward strand.
GTGAAGCCGAAGCGTTAGGCGGCAATAGGCGCAATCATCAAGTTCTCTCACGTGCCGCAGGGAAGGTAACATGGAACTCACTGTCCACCCCCTCACACCCGATCGGTGGCCAGCACTCGAAAACCTCTTCAGCACGCATGGGGCTGTCAACAGATGCTGGTGTATGTACTGGCGAATCGGCGACGACTATCGCAAGAGGCCGAGCGAAGCGAATAAGGCGGCGCTTTACGAATTGGTGAAGAGCGGTCCGCCTCCAGGCCTACTCGCCTTCGAGGGTGATATGGCCGTGGGCTGGTGCCAGCTTACACCACGCGCCGATTTGCCGTGGCTTGATCGTACATGGCGGCTCAAGCGCGTCGACGAGGCGCCTGTCTGGTCACTCTCTTGCTTCTACATACGCAAGGGCTATCGCAAACAGGGTGTTACGGCCGCACTGATCGCCGCGGCGTTGGATGCCGCAAAGCGCGCCGGCGCGCCCGCCCTCGAAGCCTATCCTCTCGATGCAGACTTGTCGCCGAGTTCGTCGCACACCGGCTTTGTTTCCACCTTCACGCGTGCGGGATTTCGTATCGTTGCCCGACACGTCCCGTCGCGTCCGATTATGCGCTACGATTTCCAGGAATCGGACGATGTGCCCCAGGCCCACACTGCGACACCAAGAAGTCCGAATAGTTGGCACTCTTGACATACCGCCCGTAGTAGGCACGGATCAGCACGGATGAACACGGATGTCTTGTAGCATCGGCGACTGTGCCGGGCATCGTGCCCGGCAGCCGTCTACCTGAGATCGCGATTGCGCAAAGGTGCCAGGGCAATTGCTGTTGGCGGCGCAGGGGTTCAAACCGCCGCTACACAAGCGCAAAGTCGCTCTTCAGCGACTAACTGAGTCCACGCAGGTGGACTTCGTGTTGTTGTAGCCGCGACTTGAGTCGTCAGACGTAAGGTTCAACACTCTCCAAGAAAGGCTTGACATAGGCAGTGAGACTGTGTTAGAATAGCTTCACTCTGAATACAGTGAGGCGTTGAACGGGAGTAGTAGAGACAACTGACTTCTTGCAGAGAGCCGGAACACGGCTGCGAATCCGGTGAAGATCAAGTCTTGAACTCACCCGGGAGCTGTATGGCCGAACGATGCCCTGGCATCCTCAGGTCGTACCGGTTAGCGTCCGTTATCGCGCCACAAGTGGCTTGCGTGCAGGTCTAGTGCAAGACCTGTTCGGTCAGGACAATGAGGCGTCCTTCTTCTGGTCCCATGGTGAAGATACCATGACATTGTGCAAACATCGTTTGCGCGTGTCCAGAAGAACGGATGCTTTTTTTGTTTTCTGCCCGGTGTGCGGGGTTGCCCCGCCGCGTGAGCAAGAAGGGGTGGTAGCGCGGACTCTCGTCCTCTCTTTGAGGCGAGAGCTTTTTTTATCTGCGGCGTGGTGCGTTCCAGATCGCCAACTCGTGACGTTCTCAACAAGCAATGCAAAGGGGAGCTCAACGATGCAACGTAGCGGTGCACAGATTATCTGGCAAGGCCTGGTTAGAGCAGGAGTGGACGTCGTCTATGGTATCCCCGGAGGGCAGAATCTGCCCATCTTCGATGCCCTGGCGCGCGACAACTATCCGCTCCACTTTGTCCTGACGCGCCACGAACAGGGCGCAGCGCACATGGCCGATGGCTATGCACGGGCCAGCGGGCGCGTCGGCGTGTGCATGGCAACATCAGGGCCCGGCGCAACCAACCTGGTGACCGGCATTGCCACAGCCCACATGGATTCGTCGCCCATTGTCGCCATCACAGGACAGGTATCATCGGCAATCCTCGGACGCGATGGCTTCCAGGAAGCCGACATCGCCGGCATTACCATGCCCATCACCAAGCACAATTTCCTGGTCACCAACGTCAATGATCTACCAGCGATCATCATGGAAGCGTTTCATATTGCATCCACAGGACGCCCTGGCCCGGTTCTCATCGACGTCTGCCGCGACGTGCAGATAGCGCTGACTGATGCGCCCTGGCCCGACAAGGTTTCTCTGCCGGGCTACCATCCCAATCTGACCGCAGCCCTCACAGACCAGATCGCCACAGTTGCACGACTGATCGATCAGGCGCAGAGCCCGCTCATGGTCGTCGGCCAGGGCGTGACGATTTCCAGTGCCCACGCTGAAGTGCAGGCACTGGCTGAGACAGCAGATATGCCGGTGGTCAGCAGCCTCCTGGGGCTGAGCGCATTCCCGCAGAGCCACCCGCTGGCGCTGGGCATGGGTGGCATGCACGGCGAAGCGTTCACCAACCATGCACTGCAGAATTGCGACGTCTTGATTGCCGTCGGCGCACGCCTGGACGACCGCCTGACCGGCGCCTTCGCCAAGTTTGCCTCACAGGCCAAGATCGTCCATATCGATATCGACCGCGCCGAGCTGGGCAAGAACGTCACGATCGACTACGCACTGGTCGGCGACGCTCGCCTGACCCTCGAAGCGCTCATCCCGCTCGTGCAGCCGGCCCGGCATCCGCAATGGCGGGCGCAGATCGCGGCCTGGCGCAGCGACAGCAACGAGCACGACATCCTGGCGCACCAAACGGATGTATTGGTGCCGCCCTATGTCATTAGTCAACTCCATGACCAGGCGCAGGACAGCATCGTCGTCAGCGATGTCGGCCAACACCAGATGTGGGAGGCGCAGTACTGGCCGCACGAAAAGCCGCGCACCCACATCACATCGGGCGGTCTGGGCACAATGGGCTTTGCCCTGCCCGCGGCGATCGGCGCTGAGTTCGCACAGCGGGACGCAGAGGTATGGGCTGTGGTTGGCGACGGCGGCTTCCAGATGACGATGTGCGAGCTGGCGACCGTGATCCAGGAGAAGCTCAACACCAAGATCGCCATCATTAACAATGGCTACCTGGGCATGGTGCGGCAGTGGCAGGACATCTTCTACGAGAAACGCTACTCGGCCACACCATTGACCAGCCCGGATTTCACGGCCCTCGCCGCTGCCTATGGCATCCCGGCGTTGCGCGTCACCCAACGCGACGCGGTGGCTGAGGCAATTGCGACTGCCCGGCGCACACCTGGACCATTCCTTTTGGAATTCCGTGTGGACCCGCTCTCCATGGTCTACCCGATGGTACTGCCAGGCAAGTCCAACTCCGAGATGCTGCGGCGACCGCTGCCGTCTGAGATGGAAGGAGATGGTAAGTGATACAGGAGGAAGCATGAAGCGTATTGTCATTGCCTGGATGCAGGATACACCGGGTGTTCTGGCACGGGTGGCTGGCCTCTTTCGCCGCCGCGGCTTCAACATCGAGAGCCTGGTCGTGGGCCACAGTGAGACGGCAGGCATCTCACGCATGACATTTGTCGTGGACTGCGACGACCGCACGATGCAACAGGTTGAAAGCCAGCTTGACAAACTGATCAACGTCACGGCTGTTGAGGACGTGACCGCCATGCCCACCGTTGTGCGCGAAATGGCACTTGTCAAAGTGGCCGCCGCGACGAGCGAGGCGCGCACCGAGATCATGCGCATCGCCGAAATCTTCCGCGCCAAAATCGTTGACGTCGGGCACTCAGCGCTGACGGTCGAAGTCACAGGCGAAGAGGACAAGGTCGAGTCGATGATTGGCTTGTACCGGCGGCTGGGGATTCTGGAGCTGACACGCAGCGGCCAGGTGGCTATGGTCCGTTCATCCGTCAAGGAGAGTAGCGAGAACCCGGCCTGACCTGGTGTGTGAACACGCGTCGTGATTCCATTTATTGATGCGCCCAAGGAGAATTGCACATGGCTAAGGTGTACTATGATCCAGATGCGAACATGAATGACATCGCCGGCAAGAAAATCGCCATCATCGGTTATGGCAGCCAGGGGCACGCCCATGCATTGAACCTGCGCGATAGCGGCTGCGACGTGCGCGTCGGGCTGTATACCGGCAGCCGCTCATGGAACGATGCCAAGAAGCAAGGGCTACGCGTTATGACCGTGGCCGAGGCCGCCAAAGAGGCCGATATCATCATGGTTCTGATTCCCGACACCATCCAGGCCAAGGTCTATACCGAATCCATCGCGCCCAACCTGAAACCGGGCAAGACGCTCATGTTCGCCCACGGCTTCAACATTCGCTACAAGCAGATTGTCCCCCCCGCCAATGTTGACGTGAGCATGGTCGCCCCCAAGTCGCCAGGGCACCGCATGCGCGAGGTCTTCGTTGCCGGCGGCGGCGTGCCCGGCCTGCTGGCCGTGGAACAGGACGCATCGGGAAAGGCCCGCGCGCTGGGGCTGGCCTATGCCCGCGCCATCGGCTGCACACGTGCGGGTGTCATCGAAACAACATTCAGCGAAGAGACCGAGACCGATCTGTTCGGCGAGCAGGCCGTCCTCTGCGGCGGCGTCTCCGAGCTGGTCAGAGCAGGCTTCGAGACACTGATCGAGGCCGGTGATCAGCCAGAGATCGCCTATTTCGAGTGCTGCAATGAGCTCAAGCGCATCGTCGACCTGATCTATCAGGGCGGACTGAACTACATGCGCTACTCGGTCAGCGAGACGGCGGAGCACGGCGATTACACCGGCGGCCCGCGCCTCGTCACGGCCGAGACCCGTGCCGAGATGAAAAAGATGCTCACCGAGATCCAGGATGGCACATACGCCAAGATGTGGATGGACGAGAACGCCAATGGCCGTCCCTGGTTCAACAAGAAGCGCAAGGAAGCCCGCAACCAGCTTCTGGAGAAGGTGGGCCGCGATCTACGCTCCAAGATGCCGTACATCGACCCCAAAGACGTGCCCGCGGGGGCATAGCGTCGGGCGGGATGTCCTTTTATTAGTCCATGCACACCGTTGTCATGTGCTCACTGCTCTCAAGGCTGCTGCGCACATGACAACGATCGTACCATTCGGAGGCTGATGTGGCTCGCATTTCCATATACGACGCAACTCTGCGCGATGGCGTCCAGCGCGAAGGGCTGTCGCTCTCGGCAAACGACAAACTGAAGATCGCCCACAAGCTGGATGACCTGGGCATCGACTATATCGAAGGCGGCTATCCTGCCTCCAATCCAAAGGACGCGGTCTTCTTCCACAAGGCACGCAGCCAGACCTGGCGCCACGCCGCCATCTGCGCTTTCGGCATGACGCGCCGCAAGGACTCTCCCGCCGCGGGCGACCCCACGCTGGAGACACTCCTGAAAGCCGGGACCAATGTCGTCACCCTCGTCGGCAAGACCTGGGATCTACACGTCGAGAAAGTGCTGGAAACGACGCTCGAAGAGAATCTGGCAATGATCACCGACTCTGTCGCCTATTTGCGCCAGCATGGCCGCACCGTTTTCTACGACGCCGAGCACTTTTTCGACGGGCTGCGCGCCAATCCTGAGTACGCCTTGGCCACTGTGCGCGCCGCGGCAGCAGCGGGGGCAGCAACGGTCATCCTGTGCGACACCAATGGCGGCGCCCTGCCCGGACAAATCAGCGCGTTCGTCGGCGCCGTGGCCGCAGCGATCCCGACCCCGCTGGGCATCCACACCCACAATGACAGCGAATTGGCCGTCGCCAATACCCTGGCCGCGGTCGCAGCGGGTTGCGTCCAGGTGCAGGGGACGATCAACGGTTATGGCGAGCGCTGCGGCAATGCCAACCTGTGCTCAGTCATCCCCACCCTGGAGTTGAAGCTCGGCCACATCTGCTTGCCGCGCGGCGGCCTGGCGCGCATGACTGAGATCTCACGCTATGTAGCCGAGGTCGCCAACCTTCCTCACGATGGCTTTATGCCCTACGTCGGGCAGAGCGCCTTCGCGCACAAGGGCGGCATGCACATCGACGCCATGCAGAAGACTGAATACTCCTACCAGCACATCCAGCCTGCGCTGGTCGGCAACCAGCGCCGCACGCTCGTCTCAGAGCTGGCGGGCAAGGGCAGCGTCATTCAGAAGGCCAGTGAGTATGGTCTGACCCGGCGCTCGCCAACCCAGGCGCGCCAGGTCATTGCCCAGATCAAGGAATTGGAGAGCCAGGGCTTCCAGTTCGAGGGCGCCGAGGCTTCATTTGAGCTGCTCCTGCGCCGGGCCGAGCCAGACTATGTGCCTCCCTTCCAAATGCTCGATTTCACCGTGCTGGTCGAAAAGCGCCACGGCCACAGCAGCGACAGGTTGCTCTCTGAGGCCATGGTCAAAGTGCGCGTCGGCAACGAGACCATGCACACCGCAGCGGAAGGCAATGGCCCGGTGCACGCACTCGACGCCGCCACACGCAAGGCGCTGCTCACCTTCTACCCGCAGCTTGCCCATGTTTCATTGGCCGACTATAAGGTGCGCATTCTGGACGGTGACCTGGGCACGGCAGCCATCGTGCGCGTGCTGATCACGTCCGAAGACGGCAGCCAGGAGTGGAACACCGTCGGCTCATCGACGAATATCATCGAGGCCAGTTGGCTCGCCCTGGCCGACAGCCTGGAATACCCATTGCTGGTCCATAGCTTGTGAAGAATAATCACACGAGTTCCGGCTAGAGTGGAGGTAAAGATGGATCGCGTCCTGATCTTTGACACAACCCTGCGCGACGGCGAACAATCGCCGGGCGCCACACTGAACCTGGATGAGAAGCTGGCGATCGCCAACCAACTGGCGCGCCTGGGCGTCGACATCATCGAGGCGGGTTTCCCGATCGCCTCGCCCGGCGACCTGGCGGCCGTGCGGCGCATCGCACAAGATGTGCGCGGGCCGATCATTGCCGGGCTGGCGCGCTGCGGAAAGAAGGACATCGACGCGGCCTGGGAAGCGGTCAGGCATGCGTCCCGCCCCCGCATCCATGTCTTTATCGCCACCTCAGACATTCACCTCGAGTACAAGCTCAAGATGACACGCGAGCAGGTCGTGCAGACGACAGCGGAGATGGTCGCCTATGCGCGCAGCCTGTGCCCGGATATCGAATTCTCGCCGGAAGACGCCGGGCGCAGCGATCGCACGTTCCTCAAGCAGGTCGTCAAGACGGCCGCAGCCGCGGGCGCAACGACGGTCAACATCCCCGATACAGTCGGCTATACCCAGCCGCAGGAGTTCGGTCCACTCATAGCAGAAATCTGCGCCGCTCTGGGCAAAGATGTGATCGTCAGCGTACACACCCATGACGACCTGGGCGTGGCGGTTGCCAACGCCCTGGCCGGCGTGTGCGCCGGCGCGCGCCAGGTGGAATGCACGATCAACGGCATTGGCGAAAGGGCAGGCAACTGCTCACTCGAGGAAGTCGTCATGGCGCTCAAGACACGCCAGGAGTACTATGGCCTGACAACTGGCGTCGACGCCACCCAGCTTTACAAGGCCAGCCGCATGGTATCTCACTATACAGGCATTCTTGTCCAGCCCAATAAAGCCATCGTCGGCGCCAATGCCTTTGCGCACGAGGCCGGCATTCATCAGGACGGAGTTCTAAAAGAGCGCACGACCTACGAGATCATGGACGCACAGTCCGTGGGCATGGCCTCGAATACGCTTGTCCTCGGCAAACACTCAGGCCGCCATGCGCTCAAGAAGCGACTGGAATCGCTTGGCTTCACGCTGGCCCCCGACGAGCTCAATCGAGCCTTTACTCTCTTCAAAGACTTATGTGACCGCAAGAAGGAAGTAACGGACCGCGACCTGGAGGCCATCGTCTCCGATGAGATGATTGCGCCGACAGAGGTCTACAAACTCCTGCAGGTGCAAGTTTGCTGCGGCTCGCAGAGTATCCCGACGGCCACCGTGCGGCTGCTCAGCCCCGATGGCAAAGAGCTTGCCGATGCGGCCCTGGGCAGCGGCCCTGTCGATGCCGTCTACAAAGCGATCAACCGCCTGGTCGACGTACCCAACCGGCTGATCGAGTTCAGCATCCAGGCCGTGACCGAGGGCATCGATGCGTTGGGCCAGGTCACCGTGCGCGTCGAGAGTGGCGGCCGCATCTTCACCGGTCACGGCGCCAGCACCGACATCATCGTTGCCTCCACCAGCGCCTATATCAACGCGATCAACAAGCTCTTGTCGGTTCAGGCCAACGGCGCCCGCACCCTGAACGGGGCCAGCGCAGGCAAGTAGCCATCGCACACAGCAAGAGATAGAGCCCACAGACTACAGACAGAGTGGCACAAGCTACCAACACCGCACAGAGAGAGGGAAAACATGGGTATGACAATGGTGGAGAAGATCATCGCTTCCCACCTGGGAGTTGACCGGGTAGCCCCCGGCCAGTTGGCCAACGTTCCCGTCGACATCGTGATGGCCAACGACGTGACAGCGCCGATCGCGATCCGCGAGTTTGCGCTCATCGGCGTCGAGCGCGTGTTTGATCCAAAGCGGGTCATCATGGTACCAAGCCATTTTGTGCCCAACAAGGACATCAAGGCTGCCGAGCAGGCGCAGATCATGCGCAACTTTGCGCGCCAGCAGGGCATTGTGTACTTCGAAGTGGGGACAGGCGGCATCGAGCACGTCATCTTGCCCGAACGCGGCCTGGTTGTGGCCGGTGACGTCGTCGTGGGCGCCGATTCGCACACCTGCACCTATGGCGCGCTGGGCGCGCTGGCCACCGGCATGGGATCGACCGACATCGCCGCCGCCATGGCCATGGGCGAGATCTGGATGAAAGTTCCGGCGACGCTCAAGGTCGTCTACAGCGGCGAACGCAAGCCGTGGGTTCAGGGCAAAGACATGATCCTGAACACGATCGGGCGCATCGGCGTCGATGGCGCTCTCTACATGGCCATCGAGTTCACCGGCCCGGCCATCAACTCATTGAGCATGGAAGGACGCCTCACCATGTCCAACATGGCCATCGAAGCCGGCGGCAAAGCCGGACTGATGCCCGTTGACGATGTGGCGATCGAGTACATCCGGCCACGCGCCCAGCGACCCTGGCGTGTCTTTGCCGCCGACGCCGACGCGACGTATGCCGATACCATCGAGATCGACGTGAGCAAGATGGAGCCAACCGTCGCCTGCCCCAACCTGCCGGAGAACGTGAAACCGGTCAATGAGGTCGGCAACGTGGCGCTCGATCAGGTTGTCATCGGCTCGTGCACCAATGGTCGCATCGAAGATTTGCGTGTTGCCGCTGGCCTGCTCAAGGGCCGTCACGTCAACCCCAACCTGCGCTGTATCATCCTGCCCGGCAGCGTGGCGGTGCAGTTGCAGGCCCTGCGCGAAGGGCTGATCGAGACCTTCATCGAAGCCGGCGCAGCGGTCAGCACGCCCACCTGCGGCCCCTGCCTGGGTGGGCACATGGGCGTTCTGGCGCCAAACGAGGTCTGCCTGTCCACAACCAACCGCAACTTCGTCGGGCGTATGGGTCATGCCACTGCCAGGGTCTACCTGGCCAACCCGGCTGTCGCCGCGGCCAGCGCCGTCATGGGACGCATCGCGTCGCCCGACGAACTATAACGGAGAGAACACATGATACGTGGTAGCATTCATCGCTACGGCGATAACATAGACACCGACGCCATCATCCCGGCGCGCTACCTCAACGTCTCGGATGGGCCAAGCCTGGCCGCCCATTGTTTCGAAGATGTCGACGCCAACTTTGTCAAAGCAGTGAAAAAGGGCGACATCATCGTCGCCGGCAGCAATTTCGGCTGTGGCTCATCACGCGAACACGCGCCCATCGCGCTGAAAGCCGCCGGCATTTCCTGTGTGATCGCCGTCACCTTCGCCCGCATTTTCTACCGCAATGCAATCAACATCGGGCTGCCTATCCTGGAGTGCCCGGCCGCGGCGGCCGCGCTGCAAAGCGGCGACGCCGCCGAGGTTTACTTGGAGGCGGGGCGCATCGTTGACCTTGCCCGCGGCGTGGAGTACAGAGCCGAGCCGTTCCCGCCCTTCATGCTCGAGATCATCAACGGCGGCGGGCTGATCGCCAAAGTGCGCGCCGACGTTGCTGCTGGCCGAGCCGGCAAAAGGCAAGGGTAACATGGACGCACAGATTGCCGTCCTGGGCGGCGATGGTATCGGTCCAGAGGTTGTGGGCGAGGCGGTCAAGGTCTTGCAGGCGGTCGCCACGCGTTTCGGCCACCACTTCACATTCCGCAAGGGGTTGATCGGCTGGGCTGCCATCGACGGCGAGGGCTCGGCCCTGCCGGCCAGCACGGTTGAACTGTGCAAGTCGAGCAAGGCTATTCTACTGGGGGCGGTGGGGCTACCAGCGCGCGATAGTAGCCTGCCACCTAGCGAGCGTCCTGAGATCAAGGGACTACTGGCCCTGCGGCGCGGCCTCTTCGCCAACCTGCGTCCGGTCGTGCTCTATCCCCCGCTGGCCGCGCGCTGCCCGTTGAGGGCGGACATCATCGCCGGCGGCGTCGACATGCTCATCGTGCGCGAGCTGAACGGCGGTCTCTACTATGGCCAACCGAAGGGACGCACGGGCGACCGCGCCGTGGACAGCATGGTTTACACTGTGGCCGAGGTCGAGCGCATCGCTGTGGTGGCCTTCGACGCCGCCCGCCAGCGCGGCCACAAACTCTGCTCTGTGGACAAGGCCAATGTCCTTGCATCGTCGCAGTTGTGGCGCGAGGTCGTGATCGATGTGGCGCGGCGCTATCCCGACGTCGAACTGCGCCATCAGTATGTCGATTCCTGCGCCATGCAGATCATCCAGAACCCACGCCAGTTTGACGTCATCGTGACCGAGAACACCTTTGGCGACATCCTTTCTGACGAGGCTGCTGTTCTGACCGGCTCGCTGGGCATGCTGCCATCGGCATCGATGGGTGGCGGAGCGACGCCGCTCTTCGAGCCGGTTCACGGCTCCGCTCCGGACATCGCAGGGCAGGGGATTGCCAACCCCCTGGGCGCCATCCTCAGCGCGGCGTTGCTGCTGCGCTATGCTCTGGGGCTGAACGCCGAAGGGCAGGCCATCGAGGCGACGGTCATCGCTGCGCTGGAACGTGGCCTGCGCACAGCAGACCTGGCGCTGTCCGGCGAGACGGCCGTGGGCACGATAGAGATGGGCGACGCCATCGTCAAGGGCATTCTCGGCTGATCGAGCTGTCATCTAGCGTGTAGGTCAGACATCCCCGTGGGCGACGTGCACATCCGTCCGCACGAATGTCTGACTACTGACCGCTGACTACTTCGTGTTCTTCTTGACAGCACCGGCTGAGGGTGTATACTTGGTGCGCGGCGCCGGACAGAAGTCCGGTCTACTCCATCGCAAGGACTCAACGAAAAGGAACGCCATGAATGCGCTGGAAATCAGGCTCCTGGCAGCCATCGACCCTGAACGCATCAAGCAACTCACCCTCGATCTCGCCGCCATCCCCAGCCCCACCGGGCAATCGCGCGCTGTCGCCGCAGCATACGCTCTGAGCCTGCAAGACATCGGGCTGGACGTTGAGACCAGCGACGAGTTTCCCGACAGCCCCAACGTCGTCGCTCGCTGGCGCGGCGCCGGCGGAGGGCCAACCCTGCAACTTGCCGGACACCTCGACACGATCCCTGTGCCACACGCTGCGCCCCATTGCGCTGACGGCCTTATCTATGGCCGCGGCACAGCCGACATGAAGGGCGCGCTGGCCGCCATGGCTGAGGCGGCGCGTGTGCTGCGCCAGAGCGGCATACGTTTGAAGGGCGACCTGCTGCTGACCGCATTCGGGCTGCACGAGGCGCCGGGAGGCCACGGCGAAGGGCTGCGCGCCTTGATCGCACGCGGCGTCTCCGGCGACGCGGCCATTGTCTGTGAAGTGGACGGGCGCGACCTGCCCATCGCCGGCAAGGGCATGGGTATCTTCGAGATCACCGTGCGGCGCAGCGGCCAAAGCATCCACGAGCTGTTTGCCACGCCCGCAACAACCAACCCGATTCACGTCGCCGCACTCATGGTCGCCCGCCTGCAGGAACGCGCCGCCGCCCTGGCTGCAGTGGCGCTGCCCGATGTCGGCCCGGAGTCCATCTTCGTGGGCATGGTGCACAGCGGTGACTTCTACAATCGAGTACCCACCAGCGCCAAGATCACCGGCACGCGCCGCCACGGGCCAGACAAGACCTTCGACGATGTGCGCCGCGAGCTGAATGCGCTGGTTGCGCACGTGCAGGCCGAAGACAAGACCGGAACCATCAGCATCGAGATGGACTTCACCCCCATTCGTGAGAGCTTCCGCTTGGACCCGGCGCAGCCGATCGTGAGTATCGTGCGCCAGGCCTATACTGACCTGTACGGCGCAGAGCTGCCGCTGGTCGGTATCTCGATGGTTGCCGACGCGTCAATTCTGATTCGTGAGGCCAACGTGCCTACCGTCTATCACGGGCCATGGACAGACCGCGCTCACGCCGACGTCGAGTACATCGCTCTCGATGAGCTGGTGAAAGCCACGCGCATGTACGTTCTGAGCGCGCTGCGTTATTGTTTGCCCGCGTAGGCCAGACGCGGCGTCGCCGGGTCAACCGATATCACTGTGGAGGACATAGCCATGAAAGTCGCGCTCGGTAACGATCACTCCGGCTTTCCGATGAAATCCGAGGTTAGAGCCATCCTGGAATCGCTGGGCGTCGAGGTCATCGACTTTGGCAGCTATACCCCCGAGAGTGTCGACTTCCCAGATATTGCGCGCAAGGTCTGCGACGCCGTACGCCACGGAGAGGCCGATCGTGGCGTGATGCTCTGCGGCACCGGCGTCGGCGCGTGCATGGCGGCCAACAAGATCCCCGGCATCCGCGCCTCCGTCTGCCATGATGTCCACTGCGCCCATCAAGGCGTCGAACATGACGACATGAACGTGATGTGTCTGGGAGCGAAGATCATCGGCCCCTGGCTGGCGCGCGATCTGATCGCCGCCTACGTGCAAGCACGGTTCGCCGACAGCGAGGACTTCAGACGCCGTATCCAGAAGATGAGCGATCTTGAGTTGGCTTCCGCGCACGAGTTACTGGGTGTATGACGCGGAGAGGGGAAGAGGGAAAGACGCGGTGACGAGAGGACACGGAGCAGCGCCCGCGCGTGTCATCGCGTCTTCCTATCTTCGCGTCATTTTTGTTGCATAGGTCTTCACAATGTGGTAGAATCATGGGGTCAATTGTGCGCGTGTCGGGAGGATATCGCATGGTCACTGATGTTCCGGAGATCGTGGTGCGCCGCCTGCCGCTCTATGCACGGGCGCTGCAATGGCTTGAGATGGACGGGGTGCCGACCATCTCTTCTGCCGAACTGGGTGAACGGTTGGGCATGACCCCTGCCCAGATCCGTAAGGACCTCTCCTACTTCGGCGAGTTTGGCAAGCAGGGCATGGGATACGACGTCATATTCCTGTGCGAGCAACTGCGCCAGATTCTGGGCGTCGATCGCGAGTGGCTGGCCGCTCTGGTCGGTATCGGTGACCTGGGGCATGCCATCGCCCGCTATGGTGGGTTCACGCGGCGCGGATTCAAGATTGCAGCGCTCTTTGACCAGGATCCGCAGAAGATCGGTCAGCAGATCGGCGAGTTGGAGATCATTTCCATCGACAAACTGCCCATGGTTGTGCGCGGCCTGCGCATTCACCTGGGCATCCTGGCGGTTCCAGCCAGCCAGTCGCAGTGGGTGGCCGATATGATGGTGGCCGCCGGCATTCGCGGCATCCTTTCCTACGCCCCCATCCATCTACATGTACCCAAGGGAATCCGTGTACGCTACATCGACCCTGTTGTCACACTGCAATCCATGACCTTCCACCTCAAGCCTGGCTCAACCACCGCCGACAATGGCGATGACAGCAACGTGAGGGAGTGAACGAGCAGGGTATAGGGTTCAGGGGTCAGGGATCCGGAACAGCGGCGAACAATGAAAACGGGGAGTAGCCAGTCATCGGCTTCTCCCCGTTTATTTTACCTACTGCTGCCCCCGGGAATCGAATCCCGGACCCCTGACCCCTGTCCCCGGAACCCTGCTCTTCCTACACCGTCGGCAGATTCTTGCGCAAGATCGCGTAGTGCTCCAGGGCCAGCCCGGCGCCCATCGCCACACAGATCAAAGGATCTTCGGCCAGGTGGCAGGGAATGCCCGTCTCACGCGTGAGCAGATTGTCAAGATTACGCAGCAGTGACGTGCCCCCCGTCATGACAATGCCCTTGTCAATCACATCTGACGACAATTCCGGCGGCGTCTTCTCAAGAACAGACTTAACAGTGTTAACAATCGCCTGCAGAGAATCGGACATCGCCTCAGTCACTTCGGTGGAGGTGAAGCTGATGGTGCGGGGCAAGCCGGCGACCACGTCGCGACCGCGCACTTCCATCTTCATCTCCTCATCCATGGGCAGGGCGCTGCCAATCTGAATCTTCACTTGCTCAGCGGTACGCTCGCCGATAGCCAGGTTGTACTTGCGCTTGACATAGGCGGTTATTGCTTCGTCCAGGTTCATCCCGCCGACACGCGTCGAGGCGCTGACGACGATGCCATTCAGCGAAATAACAGCAGCCTCGGTCGTTCCTCCACCGATATTGACCACCATGTTACCCGACGGCAGGGCAATCGGAACCTTGGCGCCAATCGCCGCGGCCAACGGCTCGGGGATCAGGTAGGCCGCCCGCGCCCCGGCCTGGATGGCAGCATCGTGCACAGCACGACTCTCGACGCTGGTCACACCCGTCGGCACAGAGACCATCACTTCAGGGCGAAAGAGTTGCACGCGACCGCACACTTTCGTGATGAAGTAGCGCAGCATTTCCTCGGTCACCATGTAGTCAGCGATGACTCCGCTGCGCATGGGCCGGCGCACTTCCAGCGATCCGGGTGTGCGGCCCAACATCTGCAAGGCATCGCGACCGATGGCCGCAATGCGGTTCTCGTTAACAGAAATAGCCACGACCGACGGCTCATTCAGGACAATGCCGCGGCCTTTGACATATACTAAGACGTTAACCGTTCCCAGGTCTATCCCAATCTGGCGTGCAAACATCTACAAACCTCGTCGCTTTTTCTTCTGAGCTACCTTGAGGCGGACAACAGCACGGCGCACGGCGGCCTGGGCACGCGCAATGTCAACTTGCTCACCTTTGCTCGCGTCGGCCAGGCGGTGCTGGGCTCGTTTGCGGGCTTCTTCAGCGCGTGCGTCGTCGATTTCCTCGGCGCGTTCCGCTGTGTCAGCCAGAATGGTGACTTTGTGCGGCAGAACTTCCATGAAGCCGCCGCCGACAGCCATCAGAATTTCCTGACCACCTTTGTGGACTCGCAATTCACCGGGCGCGAGCGTCGTCATCAGCGCGGCGTGATGCGGCAGTATCCCAAGCTCACCTTCGACGCCGGGAGCAACCACCGAATCCACGTCGTCTGTGTAGACAAGGCGCTCACCAGTCACAATTTCCAATCGGATCGGCATATCTAATCAGCCTCCGGCGGCTATGATAACATAGCACCTGGCAAACGTCAAGGTCAGGGCGATGTCTCCTCGCTGTAGACGCCGCCGGCATTCCACAACATCCATCCCTCCGCCCCGGCGTCAGCGGCCCCGCGCCGCTGCAAATCCAGCTCTCTAACCCCGTAGGTCAGCTTTTTGAACTGGTAATCATCGAAATCTTGCAGCCAGGGACGTATCTTCACCCCGGGCGTCGCCTTGAGCCTGGTCATGGCGAACTTGATGCTTTGGTAGACAACCTCATAGGGATGTGCGGGCACGTAATCAAGCCCGAGCGCGCCCACCTCCCACGTTGAGGGATAGACCATCGGGCAGATGTAGTCCACATACTTGGCCATGTTCTCGATGCGCTGGCCAATCATCAGATCGTCGTCGCGGAACATGGTCCAGCCAAACGTGTCGACGGCCAGAGCCACGCCCAGCGGCCTCACACGCCGGCGCGCCTCGGCCAGGAAGGTCTCGATGGCAGCGATGCGCGTCTCCATTGTCGAGCTGATTTCATAGCGGGCATAGGCCAGGCCAGCTCCCTGGATACAGGCCGGCGGGAAGCGGATATAGTCGAATTGGACCTCATCGAAGCCCATGTGCGCTGCTTCTTCGGCGATGCCAGCATTATAGTCGACCACTTCCTTGCGGAATGGGTCAACCCACAACGTACTGCCGTTGCCACAGTCGTCCCAGGGTTTGCCCGTGCGACTATCGGTGACGGACAGATCGGGCCGGGCCTCGACCAGCAGGTTGTCTTTGAAGACCACCATGCGGGCGATCGTGTACATGCCGCGCTGCCTCGCCAGCCTGAGCACCTCATCCAGCCCCATCATGCTGCCCTGAAACTGAGGCTTGATTTCTTTGGCCAGCGGCGTGTCGCTCTTGTATGCAAGGTAGCCGTCGTCGCCCTTGATGTCGACGACAATGGCCGTCATGCCGGCGCGAGCGGCGAAGTCGATCAGGCTGCGCACGCGCTCTGGAACGGTCAGCAGGTAGAAGGGGATGAAAATGCCGCGCGCGGTGAGTGAGCCCAGGCGCACATCCAGCGTCGTCAGTTGGCCGATGGTGACCAGCGCGCGATCGTGACCAATAGCGTTGACAATCAGCGACGCGCCCTCAGGGATGCCCGCCAGCTCATACGCGCCGTTGGCAGCGGTCGTCATGCTGACGCTGCCGGCGCTGACCTCGGCGCCTGCAATGGGCTGCCCGCTAGCGCCATCTCGCACCACACCGCGCAGAGTGTTGGGGCGCAGCGCCAACTCGACGCTCACCTGGCCGGTATAAGTGATGGCGGCTGAATCATGGGCGGCTGCCGTCGCAGACAGCAGCGCGCCCAGGGGAACATGTGAGAGGCGAAACACTCCAGCACCGTCGCTGCCGGTCTGATTGGCGATAGCGCTGTGCTGCACGGTGACACTCACGCCGGTCATGGGCAGGCCCGTGTACAGGTCGCGTACCACGCCGCGCAGCGCGTCTGGCCGCAAGGCGAATGTAAGTGTTGGCTGGCCGGTGTAGGTCATCGCACTCGTTTCATGGTCGGGGCCGGACGCCGTCAGCACGGCGCCGCTACGTACCTGCCGCAACTGAAATACGCCGCCGGCAGCGCTGATTGTCGTGCGCGTGCTGTCGGTCTGTTGCAGGGTAATCGTGATGCCTGAGAGAGGCTGGCCGGTCGCCTGATCGCGCGCCAGCCCGGCTAAGCTATTGGCGGCCAGCGTCACCGTGACAACCGACCCGCCTTCGTAGCGCCGCGTCGCCGGCAGATAGCCGTCGGCCTGGATAGAGAACTGCGCCTGCTGCTTGACGCCACGCAGGATGAAACGCCCATCACCAGACGGCTGAACGGCCAGCCCCTCCTTGCTCAACACAGCGTGGCCAATGGGGCTACGTTCGCTTTCGTCTAGCGCCACCACCGCAACCGTGTTTGGTTCAAGAATAACTTGCAGCGTGTTCTCGCCGCCAAAGCTGAGGCTGAGCGGCTCATAGCCATCGGCGCTGACCTGAACCGTGGCGTCGTGCGTGACACGCACAAAACGATATGCCCCGTCGCCGGCAGTGACGAGTTTGTCGCCGCCCACATCAACCGCTGCGTTCGCCAGTGGTTGCGCCGAAGCGGCATCCGTGACGATCCCTTCCAGCACAACTGGCTGCAAAGCCACGTCCACGGTCGCATTCCGATCCAATGGGGAGCCGACGCTGACAGCGCCGCCGGCAGGCTGATAGCCATCGAGGGCAAGCGTCAGGTCGCCAGCGCGGGCCACATGACTGAGCACGTAATGCCCCTGCGTGTCGCTTTGTGCGCTCGCCGCGCCGGAACGGACAGCGACGCCGCCGAGCGGCTCGCCGGTCAATGCATCGGTGACGACGCCGCGCACTGTGATAGACAACGTCAGCACGTAGATGAGGGAGGCCAGAAGGACGAGCAGAATGAGTGCAGCAGGTATGAGACGGCGCGCTTTCACGTTGTCGATGTTTCTCCTTGCAATGAGTTGCAGGTTATTATAGCATATCCAACCACAGACTGCATCGGCGCTGCCACGTCCAGAAATACGAGGACATCCAACTGCCACGGATTGACACAGACGGACACGGATGTACAAATAGCTCTATCCGTGTTTATCCGCGTGCATCCGTGGCAAAGGGTTATGGCCAACGGTGAGTCGTTTCACGACCGATGGTTGACAGGCCTCAGTTCTCTGTGCTATAAGATAGCTATGATACACGCCGTTCTCTTCGACTTCTCCGGAACGCTCGCCAACTGCGGCGAGAGGTGGTGGGACCTGGAACTGGTCACGACCGTTCGTTCGCCGCTCACGCTGCTGCGCCAGCGCGGCGCCATTGCTATCAGCGATGACGATCTAGCGCGCGCCGATGATCTGTACAAAGTGATGAAACAGACGGCCAAGGAGAGCGGTGTGGAGATCTCCGCCCAGGAAGCGACGCAGCAGGCCGCCGCCGGCCTTGGACTCACCGTGAGCGATGCGCTGATCAACGACACAGTCGATGAGCTTTTCCGCGCCTGCTTGCCCGACACATCTCCTCTCGACGGCGCCGCCACCACACTTGAGGCGCTGCAAGAGCGCGGGCTGGCCCTGGCAGTGATCTCCAATGCCCGCCACGGCGCATTCGTACCATGGACGCTCGAGCGGCTGGGCATGGCGCGCTTCTTGCGCAGCATTGTCGTCTCCGCTGATGTCCACCTGCGCAAGCCTCGCCCGGAGATCTACTGGAACACGCTGGCTGAGATGGGCGTTGCTCCCCACGCAGCAGCCTACGTCGGCGACTACTGGCCCTACGACATGGCCGGAGCGCGGGCGGCAGGCATGCGCTCCATCTGGCTGATCGAAGCGGGCAAACCACATGACGACCTTCCCGCCGACGCCGCCATTTCCGGCCTGCCTGAGCTTCTCCCCGTTCTCGCACGGCTTTCCTCTGAGTAAGACGCTGAACGCGAGAGCAGGCTGTCAGAGGGGACGCGGATGTGCGCGGAAAAAGCCGCGGATGTACGCGGACACAGATTCTTCGCATCAAGAGGGGCTGATAAGACCGAGTTGATCCGTGGCCCTTTCCGCGCACATCCGCGTCCCCTGTCCTTCTCTTGATTAGTAAGCGCAAACGTTGTATACTATGTTATGTCGATCACAAATCAGTCGCCAGTGAGTCTTAGAGACGTATGGAAAAAGAGGCATTCTTCGCTCTGCTGAAGGGCGGTGAGACCGGACGGGTCGCCTTCAAGGGCAACGAGCTGCGCCCGGCCAAACTCGCCGAGACGCTGGCCGCGCTCGCCAACAGCGACGGCGGCACGCTCATCCTGGGCATCGCCCCGCGCCTGCGCTCATCGTCCGGGCTGGACGATCCGCAGGACGCCGCCCGCGCCCTGGCTGACGCAGCGCGTCTCTGCAATCCGCCGCTGGTCCTGCCCCTGCCCGAAGAAATAGCGCTGACCGACGGCCGCCGCGTTCTGGTTGCCACCGTCCCCGACGGGCTGCCCCATGTCTATGACCTGGATGGCCGCTATCTGGGCCGCAATGGTGTGCAGAACCGCTCGCTGGCAGCCGATGGGCTCAAGCGTCTCCTCATAGAGCGCGGCCAGATCAGCTACGAGACGCTGCCCGTGCGCGGGGTCACGTTCGCCGATCTGGACCTGGAAAAGGTCGGCCGCTACCTGGCGCTGGTGCGCACCAGCCTGACCGGCTCGCCCGAAGATATATTGCGCGACCGCGGTTGCCTGGTGCAGCAAGACGGGGCATGGGCGCCCACCCATGCCGGCGTCCTCATCTTCGGCAAGACGCCGCCGCGCCACGCCGAGATAACGCTTGTGCGCTATGCCGGGCACGGCCCCAGCGACCAGTTCCTGCGCAAAGACGTCAACCTGACGCTGCCCGAGGCGGTGCAGGATGCGCAGATGTGGCTGCTGGCCAACATGCGCAAAGGCAGCAAGCTGGAAGGCTCAGGACGCGAGGATTTTACCGAGTACCCCGAAGAGGCGGTGCGCGAGGCCATCGTTAACGCGGTCGCCCACCGTGACTATTCGATCCAAGGCGAAGGCATCCGCATCGCCATGTTTGCCGACCGCATCGAGTTCTACAGCCCCGGCCGCCTGCCCGGCCATGTCACTGTGCAAAACATCCTGGACGAGCGCTACTCACGCAACCCCGTCATCGTGCAGGTCCTTGCCGACCTGGGCATGATCGAGCGCCTGGGCTACGGCGTGAACCGTATGATGTACCTGATGGCTGAGCGGTCGCTGCCGGAGCCTGTCTTCAAGGAAACCTCCGCCGGATTTTTGGTGACGCTGTTCGGCCCCGGCGACAGCATGGTGATGCAGAAGCCCGCCCGCGGCGATGTAGAACTGTGGGCGCGCCAGGGACTGAACGAACGCCAGGTATCCGCCCTGCGCTACCTGACCGAGCACGACTCGATCACCAACCGCGAGTTCCGCGAGTTGTGCCCCGATGTCACCGACGAGACCGCCCGCCGCGATCTGGCCGACCTGGTCGACCGCAACCTGATCCTCAAAGTCGGCGACAAGCGCGCGACGTACTATATACTGAAGTGACGGGGTGAGGGGAAGACGGGGAGACGCGGAGACGGGGAGACGGGGGGACGCTTGTAGATGTTCTAAGTCGTGTCAATAGTCAGAACCTTAAGATGTGTATACT
>CAYOEZ010000012.1:0-35195 GCA_964402955.1 uncultured Ktedonobacterales bacterium
GATGGGTTGCCGGCGCCAGCTGGTCCAACCGGCGCAACGGTCTGCCCCGTTCTGAAGTCCAGAACCACATCGTGCAGTACCTCGGAGGTATCCTGACGATAGTTGAATGACACATGATCGAAGACGATACGCCCGCTGCGGGGCGGCATCGCGCCCAAGCCCGGGCGATCGGGCACGTCTGGCGCGGTGTCGAGAAGCTCCACCACGCGCTCGCCGCCGGCCATGGCCGATTGCAACGTGTTGTAGAGCTGGCTCAAGTCCTGAATGGGCTGGAAAAAGCGCGTCACGTAGGCCAGGAATGCGACCAATACGCCGATCGTCACCTGGCTGTGCATGACGGCCTGCCCGCCGAACCAGAGTACAATGCCCGTCGCCAGCATCCCCAGAAACTCGATTGTCGGCAAAAAGATGAATGACAGAGACAGCGCATCGACTTGTGCATCGCGATTGGCGACGTTCACCTGGTCAAAGCGCTGCTGCGACTTGCCTTCCTGCGCAAACGCCTGGATGACGCGCATGCCGGCGATGCCTTCGGCCAGGTCGCCCACCACGGCGGCAACGCTGGTGCGCGTCTGCCTGAACGCCACCTTGGCCCGGCGTGAGAAGAGGAGGGTCGCCACCGCCATCAGCGGGATGACGGCAAAGGCCATCAGCGCCAGTTGCCAGTTCATCGACAGCATCACGATGATGATACCCACCAGCAGCAGCATGTCGGCAATCGTGTTGATCCAACCCTCGGACAAGAGGTCGCTGATCACGGCCACATCATTGATCACGTGCGACACGGTGACGCCAACGATGTGGCCATCGTGGTAGCTCATCGAGAGGCGCTGGAGCTGGCGAAACAGGCTGGCGCGCAGATTGCCGATGGCGCGTTGCCCCACCCACGACAGCGTATACGATTGTACGGTCGTGGCAATGTAGAGGGCCACGAAAGCGGCAGCAGTGACGATACAAATACTCAGCAAGCCATCCGTATCGCCTTGCGCAATGTAGCGATCGATCGTGACCTTGCTCAGGTACGGCATCAGCAGCGTCAGGCCGGAAGCAGCCAGCATGGCAACGAACGCCAGCGCAATCTGCCGCCAATATGGACGCAGGTAGCTGGCCATGCGCGCCACCACGCGGCGGTCGAAGTACTTACCGTCCTCTTTCTCCGCTCCAAAGTGCTCCAACATGTGGCCCGGCCCACCCGTCGGGCCGGCGACGCCAATTCCAAAGCTCATGTTTGCGCCTGCATAGTCGTGGATGCGTCCCCGGCAAACTGGCGCTGATAGAGGTCAGCGTACAAACTCGACGTCTTGAGAAGCTCCTGGTGCTTGCCCCGTGCAGCGATACCGCTCTGGTCCAGCACGAGAATCTGATCGGCGCGCAGCAATGTGCTCAGTCGATGCGCAATGACGAACGTTGTGCGACCTTGCATCAGGCGTTCCAATGCGGCTTGAATCAAATGCTCGGTTCCGGTGTCCACGCTGGCGGTGGCATCGTCGAGAATGAGAATGCACGGGTCAGTCAGTATGGCACGGGCAATGGCCAGTCTCTGTTTCTGCCCGCCAGACAGCGTCACGCCGCGCTCGCCCACCTCGGTCTCGTAGCCATCAGCCGTCTGGGAGATAAACTCATGCGCCTGCGCTGCCTTGGCCGCCTCCACGATCTGTTCTTCGCTGGCGTCGGGCGAACCGAAGGCGATGTTCTCGCGCATGGTCGCGGCAAAGAGCGTCGTATCTTGCAGGACAATGCCGATCTGGCTGCGCAGGGAGTTGAGGGTGTACTGGCGGATATCGTGGCCGTCGATGAGCACGCGTCCCGCCGTGGGGTCATAGAAGCGTGGGATGAGGCTGATCAGAGTTGATTTGCCGGAGCCTGTTGGTCCCAGTAGCGCAACCACCTGCCCCGGCAGCGCTTCCAATGTCACGTCGTTTATGACCGGCCTGGTGCCATAGGTAAACGAGGCATGGTCGAAATAGACGTGGCCCTTGATCGGCGGCATCGGCGTGGCATCGGGGGCGTCGCGCACGTCTGGCACAGCGTCCAGAATCTCGAAGATGCGCTCGCCCGCCGCGGCGCCCATCGCCAGCATGGGCACTGTCTGGCCAAGCATGCGGATGGGCGGAACAAGCTGCGCCAGGTAGGTGGTAAACGCCACAAGACCGCCCAGCGTCAACTCGCCGCGGATGACGAGCATACCGCCATACCAGAGGATGAAAACCGTCGCCAGGTTGGCAATCAACTGCATCAGCGGTTGGTTGACCGAGCTCAGCCGCACCGACTGCGACGACACGCCAAACCAGTGCTCGTTTTGCTCGTCGAAGCGCGCGATCTCCGCCTCTTCCTGAGCGAATGCCTTGACGACGCGCGCCCCGCGCAGGTTCTGCTCCAGGCGTGTTGTCAGCCCGGCCAGTTGCCGTTGGATGGCCAGGGAGAGCGGGCGCGCCCGCCGGCCGAAATGGATGGCGCGCCAGGCCAGCAGAGGCATCGCCGCAACGGCGAAGAGCGCCAGGCGAGGGTTCATCCATAACAAGATGAGCGCGGTCGCCACAAGCACCACCATGCTGCTGAGCATGCGGATTGTGGCGCGGCCGGTGATCATGCGCACGCGCTCGACATCCTGAATGGCGCGCGAGAGCAGCTCGCCCGTTTCGGCTTGAGTGAGGAACGAAAAGGAAAGCTCGGTCAGCTTGCGTTGGATGCGAGCGCGCAGATCGTAGGCAACGCTTTGGCCGGCTGTCTCACTCCAGCGGCCCTGCAGAAACGTCAGCCCGCCTTTGACGAGCGTCACCGCGAGCAGGCCCAGGACAGAGCCACTCAAGACGGCGGTATCCTTCCCGCCGATGCCCTGATCGATGATCCAGCGCACAAACTGCGGCACGAGCATATTCACGACGTTGATGCCGAGCATGGCCAGGAAGGCGCCACTTGCATACGCGGCGTATGGCCGGAGATAGCTGTAGCAACGCCACAGGAGGCGGAAATCGCCAGGCTTGATCTGCTGAGGAAGAACCGGCGCAATGCCGGCGGTGGTTTTGGCTGCCATGGCTAGATTATACCATAGTAGCGACGAGGACGAAAGGACTATCTTTCGTTGACAGCCAGGCACGGCAGATGGTATAGTGCATTGCGCATGAGTACCATGACAAACAAGGAGAATAGATCATGATCAAGTATGGCGTCTGTCAATGGTGCATTGATCGCCGCGGCGTCGATGCCATCGCACGCATCGCGGAGCTCGGGTTAACCTGCACGCAGCTCACGGTCGGCAATGATGAGGATCTGCTTGCCCTGTCCGACAAGACCATCCAGGCCGCCTACCTGAGCGCAGCGGCGCAGCATGGGGTGGCTATCACTGGCCTGGCGCTCAATATGCTCGCCTCCAGCGACGGCATGCTCAGCCCGGCCGGGAGCGAGGCGCACAACAAAGCCCTCGCTGTCATCGAGCAGAGCCTGGGCATCGCTCACGCGATGAGCGTCCCCATGATGCACATCCCCAACTTCGGCCGCGCTGAGATCAAGACGGACGCCGACATGGCGCTCACAGCAGATGTGTTTCGCTGGGCCTGTGTCCTGGCTGAGGGCAGCGGCGTAACGATCGCCACCGAAAACCCCTTCGGCGTCGATGGACACAAAGAGCTTTTCCGCCTGGTCGGTCATCCCGGCTTCAAGTTTCTGCTGGACACACGTAATCCTGTTGTGCGCGGCCATAGCGCGGTCGCGCTGATCGAGCAACTTGGCGAGCGCATGTGCAATCAGGTACACGTCA
Organism: uncultured Ktedonobacterales bacterium; assembly: GCA_964402955.1. Taxonomy (GTDB): domain Bacteria; phylum Chloroflexota; class DTOL01; order DTOL01; family DAOUCN01; genus CAYOEZ01. The sequence continues at coordinate 3,758 of CAYOEZ010000012.1, forward strand.
AGGATGGGCAGGGCGGGGTCAAAGGCAGCGTGAGCCTGGGCACAGGCGACGGCGATTTTGCCGCCTCGGCCCGTGCGCTGCTCGCCGCCGGCTTCGACGGCTACATCATTTCCGAAAACCGCTACGAGCAGGATGCGGAGCGACTGCTGGCCGAGGACATGGCCGTTCTGCGCGGCTATTTCGGCTGAGCGCGTGGGTGCAGGCTAGCGTGTGCGCAATAATTGCGGCGCTAGACGCATACAAAGGAACAGCATTGTGACCGTCATGGGCGCCTCCGACGACAAACTTGGCCGCGACTTCTGGCTGCTGAGCCTCACCATCGCTCTGATCGGAATCGGTTTTCAGGGCATGGCACAGTTGCTCAAAGTCCTCTATGTGCTGCGCCTGGGCTTTGGCGCCGAGTTTGTCGGGGTCATCTTCGCAACTGGCGCTACCTGCTTTGCCCTGGCCAGCGTGCCCGCCGGCGCCCTGGGCGCACGCTTCGGCCCACGCAGGGTCATGATCGCGGGCGCGCTGGTCAACGTCTTCAGCATGTTGGTGCTCGCGGCGAGCGACCTCCTGCCAGCGGGCGCACGCGCCGTTGGCCCGTTGCTATTCGAGGTGCTGGGACCGATGGGATGGTCGGTCCTCGTCGTCAATCAGGTGGCGGCGCTCACTGCCGTCACGACGGCCAGAAATCGCAAGCATGCCTTTGGCCTGAAGGAAGGCATCCTCGGCATCGGCATCTTTGCCGGCAGCCTCGTTGCCGGTTTCCTGCCCGGCCTGTTTGCCGGACTGATCGGCCAGACCACCGCTGATCCTGCGCCCTATCGCTACGCCATGATCGTCGCCGCACTCGTCTCGCTGACCGGCCTGGCGCCGCTGCTGCTGCTCAGCCCGCTGCGCGCGAGCGAGCGGCCGCGGCTGGAGCGCGCCACTCTTCCTCCGCTACGGCCATTGCTGGTCATTGCCGTATGCGCCTTCCTGGTCAGCGCAGCACTGGCCAGCGCGCGTGCCTTTTCGCCTGCCTACCTGGACACGGTGTTCGGGCTGCCCACAGCACTGATCGGTGCTATCATAAGCATGGGCACATTCGCGGCCATCCTCGCCGCCTTTGGCAGCGCAGGCGTGGCGCGCCAACGTGGCAGCATGTTCGCTATGCTGGTGGCCTCGCTTGTGATGAGCGCGGGGTTGGTGTGCATGGCCGCCTTTCCGGGCTGGGGCATCGTAGCCGTCGGGCTGGTGTGCACGATCGGCTTCTCATCGATGTGGCTGCCGGCCTATCAGGTGGTGCAGATGGAGATGGCGTCCCCTGAGTGGCGGGCGGTCGTGGCAGGGGTCGGCTCCATGGCCGGAAGCGTGGGCTTTGGCACGATGAGCCTGGCTGGAGGATTCATAGTCGTCAACAAGGGCTATCACTGGCTGTATGCGATCGCCGCGGCCATGGTGCTGCTTAGCGCCGCGCTCGTGCTGATCTTGCAGGCCCGGCGCAGGACACATCGTTCTTTGGACACTGGTGTGCAGAATCAGGACGCAGTCTGAACAGCAATTCCAGACATGGTCAGGTTTGCGGGCACAAACATAGGGTGTAGGCCGGGCATCGTGCCCGGCAGCCCGGTCGCAGACGCAGACGACGCCGGGCACGATGCCCGGCCTACCTTTGCCTCCACATATTTGGAATCATTCCAGTCTGAACGCTGCGCTTGTTCTCTCAGAAAAAAGGAGATGACATGAGTAACCAAACAACGAAGGTTTTCGCCTATGTCGGCGTCTACACCAACATCCAGCCCTACGCGCGCGGTTGCGCCGACGGTATCAACGTCTACAGTCTGGACACAGCATCCGGGGCGATGAGTCTGCTGCAGAGCGTCGCGGGACCGATGAACCCGACCTTCCTCGCCTTGGACCCGGCGCAGCGGCGCCTCTACGCCGTAGTGTCTGTGCCAGAGATTGATGGCCACGATGGCGGAGCGCTCAGCGCCTACCAGATCGATCCGGCCACGGGACGCCTCACCTATCTCAACCGCCAGTCGGTCATGGGAGCGGGCCCATGTTTCGTCACCGTCGATGCCACCAGTTCGTTCGCCATCGCCGCCAACTACCCGGGCGGAAGCGTGGCCATGTTGCCCATCGAGAGCGACGGTCGCCTGGGCGTGGCAACCGACTTCATCCAGCATGTGGGATCGAGCGTCCACATGCCCAATCAGGAGCGCGCCCACGCCCATTCGGTGAACATCGATGCCGCTAACAGATTTGCCCTCGTCTGTGACCTGGGCATGGACAAGGTCATGATCTATCGGCTGGATCTTGCGCAGGGCAAGCTCATACCTAACCAGACGCCCTGGGTATCGTCACGCCCCGGCGCCGGCCCACGCCACCTCTCGCTCCACCCCAACGGCCGCTTTGCCTACGTGATCAACGAGCTTGACGCCACGTTGTCTGCCTACACCTACGACGCAGCCAGTGGAGAGTTGCGCGAGATTCAGTCCGTCCCTACCGTCCCCGCCGATTATCATGGCAACAACGCTTGCGCTGAAGTGCGCGTGGCGCCGTCCGGTAAGTTCGTCTACGGCTCGAACCGCGGCCACGACAGCATCGTCATCTATGCCATCGACGAGACGAGCGGCCTGCTGACCTACGTCGGCCACGAGCCGAGCCAGGGGCGCAATCCGCGCAATTTCAACTTCACCCCAGACGGCAAGTTGATGCTCGTCGCCAACCAGGACAGCGATAGCATCGTCGCTTTCCACATGGATGCGCAGACCGGTAAGCTCACACCCACACGCCAGGTCACGGCCTCGCCCTCGCCGGTCTGCATCAAGTTCGCCGTGTTCTCATAACCAACGGACAGCAGGAGAATCATAAATGAAGATCACTGGCGTCGAAACCTATCTTGCGCACATAAGCGGCAACCGCAACACACCGTTGCTGCGCATTATGACCGACGAGGGTATCTACGGCATTGGCGAGCCGTTCTCGGTTGGCCCCGATCTGGCTGTCGTCAAGGTCATCGAATACTTTGCCGAGTGGCTGCTGGGTCGCGACCCGATGGACATCGAGGGCCTGTGGCAACTGATGTACGCCGGATCGCGCTTTCCCGGCGGCTCTGTGCTCAACGCCGCCATCAGCGGCATCGAGCACGCGCTGTGGGACATCAAGGGCAAGGCGCTGGGCACGCCCGTCTACCAACTGGTGGGGGGTAAATGCCGCGACAAAGTGCGCGTCTATCAGTCGATCGATGGCGACACACCCGAACAGTTGGCCGACAATGCACGCGCCCTGATCGAGAAGTACCACTACACCGCCCTCAAGATGCTGCCCGTCTTCCGCCGCCCGCTCTGGCACGATCAGGGCGTCAGCGCCGTTGTAAAGAGCGCCGAGTCGCGCATGCGCGCCGTGCGTGAGGCGGTGGGCGACAATGTGGACATTGGGCTCGACGCACACGCCCAGTTCTTCGAGGCGACGACCATCCTGGAGATCTGCCGCGCCGTGCAGCCCTACCATCCGCTGTTCATGGAAGAGCCGCTGCGCCCGGAGAACCGTGCGGCGATGGGCGACCTGCGGGCGAAGTCGCCCGTGCCCATCGCCACCGGCGAAGCGCTGTTCACCAAGTATGAGTTTCGCGACCTGCTGGCAAACCACGGCGCGGACATCATCCAACCCGATGTCTGCATCGTGGGCGGGCTGTGGGAGATGAAGAAGATCGCCGCCATGGCCGAGGCTGCCTACGTCACCGTCGCCCCGCACAACCCCTGCGGCCCGGTGGCAACTGCGGTCAACACGCATTTTTGCCTGAGCACGCACAACGTCCTGATTCTGGAGTACCATGCCGACGATGTGTCGCCGCGGCGCGACATCATCGACGAGCCGATTGTGCTGGAAAACGGCTACCTGCTGCCGCCAACGCGGCCGGGCCTCGGCATCGACTTGAACCTCAAGGCCTGCGCCGGCCAGCCCTACAAGTCGTGGCATCGCCCGTTCCTCTGGCGCATGGACGGCAGCCTGGGCTATCAGTAGCGCGGCGTCTGACGCCAGGCTGAAGCCATGCGCTACAGAAACGAAGCCCTTCGGGCTGAATCGCGGCGGCAGGGTAGCCCTGCACGGGGCTTTGTCCATATAGCACGGCTGCTTTAGCGCCGTGGGCCTGCCGCGGGTACGGGATTGTCAAGACCAAGTTCATCCTTCCGGGTAGAGTAATGCCAGAGGCGGTCTGAAGCATTCGCTTCAGATCGCCTTTCCCCGTTTGCTTTCCACACAGCCGCCGGGTATTTGTAGTGCTCACGCACCGGCGTCATCTTTTCCCAATCCTCAACAGCTTTGACCTCCGGGGCGTTCACCATCTCTTCGAGCAGCGCCCTGGCCGTCGCGTAGTCCTTCGTCTGGTGATTCTCCAGCACGTCGTAGAGCAACATGGCGCGGTCGCCGGTCTTGAAAGCGAGAGTCTCGCGTTGCGCAGCTGACAGTGCGACCGATCCTTGACACTGTGACACGAGCAGGCTATAATGCTCACGCCATATATAAGCATATTACTCATCACATGAGGTGGAGAACATGGCGACACAAGCACAAGGCAAGAACGTGGTAACACTTGGCGGCGGATGCTTCTGGTGCACTGAGGCGGTCTATGACCAACTGCGGGGCGTCAGTGACGTCGTCTCCGGTTATTCGGGCGGGCGTGCGCCCAACCCGAGCTATGAGCAGGTGTGCACCGGCAAGACCGGCCACGCCGAGGTCGTGCAGGTCACGTTCGACGCATCGATCACCCTGCGTGAGATCCTTGAGGTCTTCTTCACTGTTCACGATCCAACCACGCTGAACCGGCAGGGCGGCGATGCCGGGACACAGTACCGATCGGTGATCTTCTATCGCTCTCCTGAGCAGAAGGCCGTCGCCGAGGACGTCATTGCTGCGCTGACTGCGGAAAAGCTGTGGCCGGCGCCGATCGTGACGCAGCTTGCCCCGTTCGAGGCATTCTACCCGGCGGAGGACTATCATCAGGAGTACTTTGCACACAACCCTGAGAAGGCCTACTGCCAGGTCGTCATTGCGCCCAAGGTCGCCAAGTTCCGCAAGCACTATCTGGACAAGCTCAAGAAGTAGTCTAGCAGCCTGTCGGAGAGAGTTGTCTCACCGCAGAGACGCAGAGTACGCAGAGGTTTTGATGGTTTTCTGTGCTCTTTCTCGGCGATCTCTGCGTCTCTGCGGTGGAAAGAGAACCCCCGCATCGGCTCTCCGACAACCTGCTAGGCGCGCCTGGTCGGGCAGCCGCCCGGCGACTTGTCAAGCTGGCGCGCTGGCGACAGACAACGTCGCCCGGCAGTACTCGATGACCGTATCAGGCACACCGGCAGCGCGTAGGAAAGCATCGGGGATGCGCCCTCTCGACATGCACAGCGTATCGACGCCGATTGTCGACGGCGCATCGTGCTGCACCGTCTCCAACCCCTTCGCCCGGCTGCAATCAAGGCCGGCGAACGTCGTATGCCCCATACGACACCCCGTGAAGTCTGTTTCCTCAAGAATACTCTCGCCGAGGGTCGCTCGCGTCAGATCGCATCCATTGAGCACCGCCCGGCTCAAGTCTGCAGCCAGGATCGTGGTCCAGCGCAGGTCTGCCTCGCGCAGGTCGACGTCGTTGAGACGCACGCGGCTGAGATCGGCTTCGAACAGGTAGGCGCCGCTCAGGCAGGCATTGCTCAGGTCGGCCCCATGCAGGTCGGCGTGCAGCAGGTTGGCCCCCGGCAGATGCGCCCCTCTCAGCACGACGCGGCAGAGCATCGCCGCACGGAGAACGGCAGCCGCCAAGTCGGCCTGGCTGAGATTGGCGCCAGTGAGGTCCGAGGCGATGAGCAGCGCCCTCGCCAAAACAGCGCCTTGCAGGTCGGCTTCACGCAGATTTGCGCCATTGAGATCGGCCCCGCTCAGGTTGGCTCCGCTGAGCAGCGCTAGGCCAAGGTCAGCGCCGTGCAGATCGGCTGCGAAGAGATCAGCTCCCCTTAAATCGGCAGCGAAGAGGTACGCCTCACCGAGTTCAGCGCGGCGCAGGTTGGGCTGGATGTCAGGATGCTCTCGTCGCCACGCATTCCAGGCGCTGACGCCGCGCTTGATCACAGACAGATGACGTTGATGAGCCATGCGCATTCCCTCACAGGAGCATTGTCAGGCAGACGGGTGCGTTGCCCTGTTGCCCGCGCTGCTGGCCGAGGCGGCCTTGACGGCGCACAAGCGCGATGTGACACCATTATACCACATTGGCGCGCAAACTCTTGACAAGCCATTTGGCCTGTGCTATTATCCGTGGGAACGTGACCGCAAGCGCTCCCGCGAACGTTCCCACGGACATCCGGCCTTGGCACAGCGAGGTGTTCTTATGCCGGCCACCATTCGCGATATCGCCAAACACTCAGGCGTTTCGATCAGCACCGTGTCTCGTGTCCTCAACCGCAGGCTTGATACCAGCCCGGAGGCGCGCGACGCTGTCCTGGCCGTAGCGCGTGAACTCAACTACACCGTCAACCTCCATGCGCGCGCCTGACGGGGGCGACCAGCCGAACGATTGGCCCCATCGTTATCGACAGTTCCTCAGTGTTCCATGCCACCATGGTGCGGGCAGTCGAGGAAACGATTACCCCGCGCGGCTACAGCGTCATCGTCTGTAACACAGACAACCGTCCCGACCACGAGATCAAAGCCCACCGCATGCTGCTCGAAAAGCGCGTCGATGGCATTCTGACCAACTCCGTGCTCAATGGCGCTGAGTTGCCTTGCGAGCGAAGGCATTCCCTTCGTGCTCCACAACCGGTCCATAGCAGATTTCGCCACGGATTGTGTGCGTATCGACGTCCAGCGGGGCGCCCACATGGAAGCGGCCCACAGAAGAATGCGAGCGTGCGCAAGAAGGAGTGCAGGTGATCGAACGGACACGGCTACGGGGGATCGTCGTCCCCATGGTTACACCGCTGCGTGACGATGCGCAGACGGTGCACGAGGCGGGTGTGCACCAACTGGTCAATCGGCTGATTGCACAGGGCGTGCATGGCATCTTCGTGGGTGGAACGACTGGTGAAGTGTGGGCGCTGGACGACGAGCAATGGTCGCGCCTGGTGCGCTTTGCCAGCGAGGCAGTGCAGGGGCGGACACCGTTGTACGTGGGTGTGAGCCATCACTCGACGGCAGCGGCGGTCGCTCGAGCGCGGCTGGCCGAGCGGCTGGGTGCAGATGTGGTGGTGGCGCTGCTCCCCTACTATATCCCCAGTAGTCAGGCCGACATCGTGCGCCATTTCCAGGCTCTGGCGGCGGCCACGACGCTGCCGATTGTTGTATACCAGTATCCCGGCATCACCAAGTCGTCTATTACTCTGGCGACCTATGTTGAACTGGCCAAGATCCCTGGCATCGTGGGTGTCAAGGATTCGTTGACCGATGCGACCGAGTTTCACCATATGGTGCTCACGCTGCGCGCTGGCGGGCAGGACTTTCGCCTGTTCTTGGGCAGCGATGTGCTGACCAGTGTGGCTGTTCTCATGGGCGCGCAGGGCACGGTAACGTCCCTTGGCAACGTGGCCGCGCCGTATCTTGTGGACGCGTATGAGGCGGCAGTGTCTGGCGACTGGGAGCGTAGCGCCACGGCCCAGGCCAAAGCCAGCGCCATGAAGGCGATCTACAACGTTCTACCCAGCGAGGTGTTCTTCGATGGCTTCCTGGCCGGGCTGAAGTGTGCGCTCAACGTGTTGGGCGTCGAAGCCGGCCCACCGGCAGCTCCACTGCGGTCGTGCACACGCGACGAGGCCAGGCAGATGGCTAGTATTCTGCGCAGTGGGGGTTTGTTGTAGTTAGCTCACCTGTGTGGGGCACGCCAGAGAGCATACCAGATGCTTTTACCTCTAAGGAGGGGGGAAAGATGAAAAGAACGTCCCTTTCGCGCCGTGAGTTCGTGAAGAAGACTGCTCTGGTGGGAGCAGGGCTGGCAGCGATGCCGCTGCTGGCAGCGTGCGGCGCCACGCCAACTGCGACGCCGACAAAGGCGCCGCCAACAGCCACCAAGGCTCCAGCCGCGGTGGCCACACCAGTTGCCACGTTCAACTGGCAGCGTTTCAAGGGCGAGAAGATCGAGGTCACGTTCACGATGGGCAGCCTGGTGGATGTGATCATGAAGTACCACAAGGAATTCGAGGATCTGACCGGTATTGTGCTCGGCGCCGAGCAGATTCCAGAGCAGCAAGCCCGCCAGAAGCAGGTGATGGAGTTCAACTCTGGCGCCACGTCTTTTGATGTCTGCCACTACTCGTACCACGTGCACAAGCGCATGTTTGCCAAGAACAAGTGGACCGAGGACCTGCGCACCTACCTGAACGATCCCACAATGACGCCGCCCGATTTCGACTGGAAAGACTTCTCGAGTGGCGCCGTGGCCTATGCCACAGACACCGAGGGCCGTATCTGCTCCATTCCCATCAAGATTGACTTCTGGATGCTGTACTGGAACAAGGAACTCTTCAAGGCCAAGAACATCGCCTATCCGAATACGTTTGAGGAGATGCTGGCGGCGGCCAAGGCGCTGCACGATCCGAGCAAGAATATTGCTGGCTACCTGGCGCGCGGCATCAAGAACGCCAACGTGCCCGTCTGGACGCACCTGATGCAGGGTTGGGGCGTAGATCCGATTGACGCCAAGGGCAACTTCTTCACCGAGTCGCCAGAAGCTATCGAGGCCGGCAAGTTGTACCAGAACTTGCTCAAGAACTACTCGGCGGCTGGCGTCAGCGGCTTCAACTGGAACGAGTGCCAGTCGTCCTTCCTGCTGGGCCAGGCGGCCATGTGGCAAGACGGCATCGGCTTTGCCACCCCGCTGGAGGATGCGAACAAGTCCAAGATCGTGGGCAAGGGCGGCTATGGCGTCTTCCCCAAGGGCCCCAAGGCGCACCACTCCGCCATGTTCGGCGACGGCATCGGCGTCTCGGCCTTCAGCAAGAAAAAGGGTCCGGCCTACTTCTACTGCATGTGGGCTACCAGCAAGCTGAACCAGTTGCGTGTCTTGCAGGCAGGCGCGGCCGTGACGCCGCGCAGCTCGGCGCTGTCCAATCCTGACCGGTCGAAGGGCTCGACGATGCCCGCCGAGTACTTCGATTGCTTGGAAGGGTCGGGCAAGATCCTGCGCGCTGGCCTGCCAGAGATCATCCCGGTGACCGAGTTCCGCGATATCTTCGGCATCGCCCTCACCAACATGATCGGCGGCGCTGATCCGGCCACTGAGCTCAAGAAGGCAACGGCTGACTTCAAGCCCATCTTCGAGAAGAGCGAGAAGGGTTAGACACGAGTCGGGTAGGAAACCCGACCTGCAGGACGCTCACCGTGGAGACGCAGAGGCCGCAGAGAGGTCTGAAGCCTCTGCGTTCTCAGCATCTCTGTCTCTGCGGTGAGGCGCTGGAGGTGGACCCCGTGGCAGACGCTGCCAGACAACAGGCTGTCGTACAGAATGCTTCTCTCGGACGCGGCGGCTACTCGCGCCGTCGCGTCTACGTTGCCTTTTTGTTCCCCGCACTGATTGTGATCTTCGCTGTCATCATTTTCCCCTGGGCTTTCACAGTCTGGATGAGCGCGTTCGACTGGCAAATGGGCATGACGCGCACATTCGTTGGCCTCGAGAACTTCCAGAGGCTGGCGGTGGACAAGCGCTTTCTCGAGGCCATCCCGCGTACTCTCTACTTCACCGTGTTGGCCGTGCTGGCGCCCGTGGCGCTGGGCGTGTTTGCTGCCGAGGTGTTTCACCAGCGCTTCCCTCTGCGCGGGCTGCTGCGCGGCATCTACATTCTGCCCATGATGACCACGCCCGTGGCAGTGGGCCTGATCTTCATCATGATGTATCACCCGCAGTTGGGCGTCCTCAACTACATGCTGACGCAAGTGGGGCTGCCGGCGCAGTTGTGGACCTACAACAAAGATACTGTGATTCCGGCGCTTGTCCTGGTCGAGGTGTGGCAGTGGACGCCGCTGGTGATGTTGATTGTGCTGGGCGGGCTGGCCGCTCTGCCGATCGATCCCTACGAATCGGCAACGATTGACGGGGCCAACCGCTGGGATATGTTCCGCTTTATCACACTGCCGCTTATCCTGCCCTTCCTGATGGTCGCCATCATTTTGCGCACGATCGATGCGTTGAAGAGCTTCGACATCATCTTTGTGATGACGCAAGGAGGGCCGGGCACGGCGTCAGAGACCATCAACGTCTACTTGTTCTTGCAGGCGTTCTCGTTCTTCAATGTCGGTCACGCCTCTGCGATCGCCATCGCCTTCTTTGCGCTCATTGTCGTTCTGGCTGCCATTCTGCTTGTGGCACGGGAGAGGCTACGATGGACACGCTGAGAGAGCAGCACAGACTCGATATGGTCGCGCGTCTGCGCAAGCTGGGCGGCAACCTCGCGCTGGCCTTTGCCCTGTTTGTAGTTGTCTCGCCGGCCGTCTTTGTCATGTTCTGGATGCTGTCGCTCGCGTTCAAAAACGAGATTGACAATATCGCTTTTCCGCCCGTGTGGATTCCCAATCCGCCCACGATGGCCAACTTCACCACTGTCTTCGAGCGCAGCCCCTTTGCTCGCTACACGGTGAACAGCATCATCGTTTCCGGCACAGCCACGCTGATTGGCCTGGTAGTTGGTGTGCCGGCTGGCTATGGCATCGCCAAAGGCAAGGCGATGGGCACGGGCATGTTGATCATGCTGGCGCGCATCACACCCGGGCTGTCGTTCCTCGTTCCTCTCTTCACCTTGTTCCGCTTCCTCAAGATCACGGGGACGCTGCTGCCGGTCATCATCGCCCATCTGGTGATCACTGTGCCGATGGTGGTGTGGGTGATGATCAGCTACTTCGAGGACATCCATCCCGAGCTGGAAGAAGCGGCTCTCGTAGACGGCTGCACCATCTGGCGTGCTTTCCTGCGCGTGTCCATGCCGCTGGCAAGGCCAGGGATTGCTGTGGCGGCCATCCTGGCCTTCATCCAGTCGTGGAACAACTTCATCTTCGCGGCTGTGCTGGCCGGCCGCGAGACGCGCACACTGCCGGTGGCCGTCTTCAATTCAATGACATACGAGCAGTTGTCGTGGGGGCCGCTGGCTGCGGCCGCTCTGATCGTGACTCTCCCCACGCTGCTGCTGACCATCTTTGTGCAGCGCGACATTGTGACTGGGCTGGCGGCCGGCGGCGTCAAAGGGTAGATGAAATGCCCACGTCAGGCAGCAGGGAGCAGCAAGGAAGAGGCCCACGACGACCGCTACTTCCCTGAGCCCAACCGGTCGCCGCTCATGCTCGAGGCCGGCTGGGTCGAGAGCATTCGTCACCGCCTGCCCGAGGGGCCCGACACCAGGCGCCAACGCTTCATGAGCGGTTTCGGCCTCTCCGCCTACGCTGCTGGGCTACTCGTCGACGAGAAAGAAGTGGCTGCCTACGTCGCGGATTGCGTTGCAGGCAGGCCAAGGCGGCAGCCAACTGGATCGCCCCATTGACGGACCTGGATACACTGCCTGCGGCGCCGCACTGTGCTCACGTGCCTGCCAGCGCCTTCGCGGCCGGGCAACCGATCGACGTCAAGCTGAGCATCACTCCTGCGTCCAACGTGACCGGACATCTCCACTACCGGAGCGTCAACCAGGCCGACCACTACCACGTTGTCGAGATGGCGCGCTCCGGCGCAACATATCGCACGATCATTCCCGCCGACTACACCAACTCTCCGTATGCGCTGGAGTACTTCTTCGAGCTGCGCAACCAGTCGGGACAGGCGTGGCTCTACCCGGGCTCTAACGCCACGCTGGACAACCAGCCGTACTACGTGGTGGAACAGCGGGAATAGAGGAAAGACTGAGGTTGAACGACACAAGGGGTGTGGAGCAATGAATCAGCGCCACACCCCTTGTGTCGTTATTTTGCCTTAGCGCGCGCCGGCGGATGGCGCGGCGGTCTGGCGGGCCGGTACAATCATCGCAGCGCCCGCGCCCATGCAGATGGCGTAGAATGCCAGGCCAGGCAGCATGGCAGAGATAGACGTAAAACCTTCAGCCTGGGAGAGAACCCCTCCCAATGTGCTGGCTATTCAAATGACGCCGAAAACGAGTAGAAAGCCCCCGACAACAGCCAAGAGCTTTTTCATGGATGTCTTCTCCTCATTCATCGTCCACTACTGGCAGAGCATTACGCCAGAGCTTTCATGATCAGCCAGAGCACCAGTCAGCCGTCACCCCGTGGAAACCATAGCCAAAGAACGCTTCCGTGCTGAACACTCCAGTCTTTCAGCGGAACACGTCCGCCATCACTGCGAATATTCAAACCGCCGACAGTAGCCACACCATAGCCGCTGCAATCCACCAGAGCACTGTCTTGCTTCTTCCTCACCTTTGTTGTGACTGTCTCTGCGCCACAAGCGCAGAAGTGAGTAAAGTATGGCGTGGCTACGGATGCTCCGCATCAGCCATTTGTCCAAATCGCGCCTGGTCAGATGGCCAGGGTGCGACCAGGCCGAGATGACGTCATGTAGGATGCCATTGCATTTGCCGCGACCACGATGTATAATGTTGGCGGAGTGATCTTGCACGTAGGCTGCCCGCGCAAGGTGCGCTGAACTCCAGCGCTTGGAACGAGCCTGCGTTACGGAGAGAAGCAATGAAGCGACTCATCATGGCTATCCTCGTCCTGGCGATCCTTGTCACAGCCTGTGGCTCCACCCCCATTGTGGCACCTGCGCCGCAGATCGTCATCCAGACTCAGGCGCCGTTACCTACCTATACGCCCTTCCCGCCATTGCCGACATACACACCGTACCCGACATATACACCATACCCCAAACCGACAGAGCCGCCCAGGCCTACCGACACGCCGCGGCCCTTGATCACAGCGACGCCCACAGCGGGTACATTCAGCCGGCAAAACCCCGTTGCCTTTGGCGTTCCCGCTCTTATGGCGAACGGATTTGAGATTACCGTGCTTGGCATGAATCCCGATGCCTGGGAGGTCGTGAAAGCCGCGAACAGCTACAACAAACCACCGGTTTCCGGTAAGCGTATGGCCATGGTGCAGATACGCGTCAGAGCCGTGTCTCCGGCGAAAGAGCCAACCACCTTTAGCGTTGGCGACATTTCTCTGCTGGGATCGGCCAATGTACCGGCGACGACGTTCGACAGCGACACAAGCTGTGGGGTAGTCCCTGCCCGCCTGGATTTCATCGAACTGTACAAAGGCGGGCAAAAGGAAGGCAACATCTGCGCCCAGGTCGGCAAGGATGAAACGGGCGTGCTGTTGCGCTATTCCGCTGGGTTGTTCCCGCGAGTCTTTGCGTACTTCGCGACTGAGAAGAAATGACCACCCGCGCCAAACCACGGCACGCTGTGCGGCACACGCCGGGGAAGTAGCGTGGGGCATAGGTTACCGCTTCAGGATACACAGTAGATCGCCGATATCCGTCCGGCGGTGCTCGAAGTCCTCGCGAGGCGATCGCTTGAGAAGATCGCCGCATAAGGAGAATGGCACATGATTGAGGTCAAGTTCTGGCTGAAGGGCCCCCAGGCGTTGCAGACCGTTGGCTACTACAAGTTCACCGAGGAAGAGTTCAAGAAGCTACTTAACGCTTTCCAGACATCCAGTAGTAGCACAATGGCCTCGGCCAAGGCCGGCGTCTTTGAGTGCATGCGCGGCGAGCACAATGAAAAGCTGAGCATCTGTGTACGCTGGGACGAGGTCGTGTTCATCGGATGACCGCACGCGCCGCGTTATGCAAGCCACAATAGCACAGCCCCGCTCCGCGGTGGGGCAGTCACTACGCATGCCGAAAAAGCGCGTGTTCTCAGGCCAAACCATGAACAAGTGCAAACGCCTGACCGTCCGCCCTACCCTTCGCCCGCGCAGCCGCGTCGCCCCGTGTCGCCACTTCTCCAACGTCACACAGGACGACGCCTCGTGTCTGGCCTGTAGCGACACGGTACGCTGCGCGCACACAGAGACCCTCCCCAATCTGACATTGGGGAGGGTCTGCACATGCGCATCGTACACACGACACAACTCGAACGCTTGCACACAGACTCTCTATGGGCCAGTGTATCGCCAAACGCGAACTGAACCGACTAGCTATCGACGAAGGGGCGGGAAGGGCGGAAAGGGGTCAGTCTTCAGTTGATTGACATACGCAACGGCATCTTTGGTGCAACTAAACATCTCATTGAAGAACGGATTCCTTACATGCAACTGCTTTGCCATAAGGCTGGCTAGTTGATCACGTATGTCCCCTTTGTGGTGCTCCACCCTGGTTACGATCGTCGGTAATCCGTCTATACGGAATTGTAGCCACGTATGCGTAGGCTCATGATTCGCCGCGACGATGAAGTGAAACTTCGATTGCAGGAGATGTTCGATCTGCTTGGGCCTAAATGGCATTTTGTTTCAGCTCAGTTACGAAATTGTGCAAATGTACGAGCGCAAGCGATCAACAAGGGGTTGATCCAAGGGGTTATCCTTCACATTCGCGCTGAGAAGGTGATAGAACTCGACAAGTGTGACAACATAGTTGGCAATGGCTGCCCCAATGGTGTTGCCGACACCATAGTTGAGGAAGTAGTCATCGCTTGCCAGAAGAGTGCCATCGGTATCCGCCGACATTCTTATTTGCAGCGGTTTCACGATCTGCCAGTTATCGGCAACAGAACCCAAGCTAGCATATCGCACAAGTGGGCCATGCAGTACGATGTCAAGTGGAAACAGGTTGACCCGGGTTGCCACTGCAGTCTGGAACCCTAACCGATTAGTAGCATAAGCGTTTCCGTTTGCGTCGGCCAACGGCAGAAAGTCCATGCCTCCAGAACCACGTGGCGCAGACGCATATGTCCCAGTTCCGAAGTCAATCATGGCATCTGCTCCTTGTCACGCTGCCACGCCTCGTAGCTCGTGTTGAGGACGCCGACGAACTCCTTCATGCGTTCGGGAGTAACAACAACCCGCACGACGCAGTGCGCAACAACCTCCTTCAATTCGCTCAGAGTACTCTGATTCTGTTCAGGTGTACCGAGCAGAATCGGTGGCCTGATCTCGAAGAAGGAAATGGTAAACGTCTCAGCGGTTCGCTGGACGATGAGGTTCGTGGCAAACATAGTCGGAAGCTCAACCGGGGTATCCCATCTGATTGGAAGTTGGATCGGGACCTGGCCGTCACAGGCCGATGATTCTGGCATATCTCATCTCCACGGAAGACAAGCGCAGTTCCAAGATTGTACTGAGCATATCGGTCGCTCTAGATGCGCGGATGCAACATGTAAGGAACGCTCCCCCGCTTAGGGGTCGTGCGAACGGAAGAGCATTGAGACTACTGGCCACTGGTGACCAGCTACACTCCGGGGCGCTTGCCAAGCTTACTATAACACAGATCGCAGAGTTTGTCAAAAATACCAAGCGCGGCGACGATTCCGCAGTACCAGCCGCGCCAGCAGCCTCATCGGGCCCAACGGTGCACCATCGCGCCCTATTTGATATTCCTCACCAGAAAATCGGCGCGCCCGCAACTCTTCGCGGCCTGGTTGTGAATCTCCGTGCTGCACGTGGCAGGCTTGCCGTCGGCAAAGAAGCAGACGTACACCTCTTGCAGGTAGCGACCGGAGCCAGAGCAATACGCCGCCACTGAACCCTCACGCAGCGCGGGATTGGCGCTCGTGAAATCCTTCTTGAGCTGGGCAGGGGTGACCTGCAGCGGTTGTTCCGGCGCGCGATACGCCGCCGGTATGATCACCGAGTTCTTGATCTGTTGCGAGAGGGTCAGATACTCTTCCGGTGTCAGGCCAGAGCAAGTGCCGTGTTTCTCCCACTCGTGGTCATACAGCTTGGGGCTGGGGTAGAGCGCGGGAAACTTGGCCTTGACATCGGCAGGCAACTTGGCCGCCGAGCAATCGCTGGGATAGCCCCGGTTGTACTGCGGCCACAGCCCGTGCAGGACAAAACCGAGCTTCCTGCCCACGCTGCACTGCTGCGGATCAGATGCTCCCGCCGACGCGCAGTAGTCGGGCGACCATGAGAGCGCCAGGACATAATAATCGAACCGGCCGGGTTTGCCGCCGGAGGACGATTGGGCAGCAGGCGACTGGCTGGATGAAGATGGCGAGAGCAGCGCGCCCAGGTCCAATCCGCCCTGGAGATACTGGTAGATCAGGATGGCGAGCATAACGAGCACTGTCAGCACGGCTGTTGCCAGGCGTTGCTGTTGGTTGTTGTGTTTTGGCACGTGGCTTTGCCTCTCGTGACGGGTAAACATACTTAACAAAAAGCTGGCCAGAACGATCTTCTGACCAGCCACGGTGTTTTCAACTGGTACCCCCGAGGCGACTCGAACGCCTGCACCTGGCTCCGGAGGCCAGTGCTCTATCCGCTGAGCTACGGGGGCGTGACAACACCGCTATTATACCACAAACACTCTCTATTGTGAAGGGGTCGGCGTGGCCGCTAGCTTCACAAGTCGCTCGATTTTCGCCTGCGTGCGCAGAGTCTCCATATATGTGTTGATGGCCTGGTCGCCGAGCGCTTGCAGGATTTCGGGGCCAACAGCCCGGTTGGGATCCTTCTCCAACACCTGCACAACGTGGTAGCCATAGTCCGTCTTAGCCACTCCCGCCTCGTTCAGCTTCAGCTTGAACGCAGCGTCTTCGAACGCCGGGTCCATCACACCGCGCGGGAAGAAGCCCAGGTCGCCGCCGCTATCCTTGCTCTGCGTGTCGATCGAGAGTTGCTTGGCCAGGGCGGCAAAATCCTCGCCCTTCTTCAGACGGGCCAGAATATCGGTTGCACTCTTCTCTGTATCCACCAAAATGTGGCGCGCCCGCACCTGCTCTGCCGTCTGCGGCAACGCCTTCGCGACCTTGTCATAGAGTCGCTCATAGATGAGCTGGTCGCGCACGATCAGCGTGCGGAATTCCGCTTCGGTGAGTTTGGCGTCTACCAGGCTCTTCTTGAAGGCAGCGTCGCCGCCGGCGTCCGTCTTGATCTCCCCCATACGGGTGTTGACATCGGCTTCAGTAACCGCGATGCCTTCCTTGAGCGCCGCCTGCCGCATCAGCTCGATATCGATCATCTGGCTCAAGATATCGGCGCGCATTTGCTCAATTGTGGCCTTACCGTCCTCAGTCTTGGGGTCTACCCCTTGCGCCACCATCGAATCCTGGACAATGCGTACCTGTGCATTGAAATCCGACATGCTGACGGCTTTGCCATTGACAAGCGCTGCATTCCCGCCACTTCCTCCCGGCAGGGCGCAGGCTGTCAGCGCAGCGCCGGCCAGCACAAGCGCCAGGAGCAAACGTACCCTCGCGTTCATCCACAATCTCCTTGTGATATTGACAACTCGCATGTGCATTATACAGGAATCGCGCCCTACCCGCAACCGGGGCGCTGTCACGCTCCCTGCTCCCTACTCCCTGCTGCCTTCTCGATGCGCTCCAGCCTGTCTTCCACCTTCAATAGACGTTGCCCGAGCATCCCTCGTGACGCCAGCGCCAGCGTCTCCTGGGCATCCACTCGACGCGCCAGCTCGGCCATCGTTCGCACGACCGCCGCATTGAACTCCACCTGTTGTTGCAGCATCGGTTGAACGTACCAGCGCGTTGAGATGCTGTTCCACGCCGCACGAAATCTCGCAATCAGCGGGCCAAAGAGCGGCGCATGTGAGACAAATGGCTGCTCACGCACCTGCCACCGTCCATCGAGGTCGCCGATCAGGCGCTCAAGCTCTTCTCCCTGCTCAGGTTCACTGCCCGTTTGAGTTGCAGTCATTTTGTCTTCTCCCAGGTTGCGGTACACCAGATGCGAGGCGCGGCGGTCGGCGAGGGGCATCTGCGCACGCAGGCGCGCGGCCTCGGCCGGCAAGAAGCCAGCCAGAATCTGCTCAGTCGTGCAATGTTTCAGGACAAAGCGCACCCGATTGGCATGGAAAAAACGGAAATACGTCTCGCTGGCGGGGTCGAGCGATACCGAGGTGCGGTGCAGCCCGACAGCCGCGGGATGATAGACGACTCCCCACCCGGCAGCGCGCGCCCGGTAGCACAAATCGACGTCTTCGTAGTAGACGGGGCGAAACGCGGCATCAAAGCCGCCCAGCGCGGTCAACGCCTGGCGGCGCAGCGCCAGCGCCGCTCCCGTCACAAAGTCCACAGTGCAGGGCTGATCATACTGCCCTCTGTCTGTCTCCCCATAGCCCTGATGGCGCGTCGTGGCGAGGGGATAATCCACGACGCCGCCCGCATGCTGAATGGTGCGCCAGTCAGGATACAGCAGCTTGGCCCCGGCCACACCCAGGCTGCTGTCTGCGCCAAAGGCATAGACAAACGCGCGCAGGGCGGCGGGCAGCAGTTGCACATCGGGGTTGAGCGCCACAACGATGTCGCCCCGGCTGTAGGCAAAACCGAGATTGTTGCCGCCGCCGAAGCCGAGGTTGCTCTGGCTGCGCACCAGCCGCACCGTCCGATAGGATCGCGCCACGAGATTAGCAGTCCCGTCTGCCGAGGCGTTGTCGACCACGATGATTTCCAGGCGCGGCCAGTCACTCGCCAGCAAAGCGTCCAGGCAGGCAGCTATGTCGTCACGGCTGTTGTAGGTGACGATCACGGCGGAGATCAGAGGCAAAGGACTGTCGCTTTTCACCAGAGCACGCTCACTTTTCAGAGTGTCCGTCGCCGGCCCAGCACGCGCTGCACGAATAGGCCGGCGTGCCACACCAACAGCACAATGAACGCAGCCAGAGCCAGGACAGGATTCGTCAGCGCCCGCCACAGCCGGTGCGCGATCTCCTGCAGCGGCAGGCCGCTGCCCAGCCGCCATTTGACGTGATTCCAGATCGCCAGTCTCTCGTCGAAGCTCCAGCCAAAAACGCCGCCGCCTTCGGTGAAGACGAGCATGCGCCGCGCCGGCAACGCAAAAGAAAGCACCTTGAACAACATCTGCCCCTCGCCCGTCAGCAACACTAGCTTGAGATCGTAGCCGCCGGGTGATTCCCGCCTCACGCGCGCCAGCGTCGCCAGTCCGCTCCATTCGACAGTTGCGTCGAGATGCGCACTGTCAGGCGCAGGCTGAGATGAACGCGCAGCGAGGAGCGCCAGGCGCGCCGCTGGAAAGCGCTGCTGCATGCTCGCCACGGCCCGCCCGATATTGAGAGGCGCGCCGGAACCCACGATCAGAATGTGTTCGATCGTGTCGTGTTCAAGCGGCGGCTGGCTGCGCAGGAAAGGCAACAGACGCCGCACAACATCTGTCATTCTGCTCATCGTGTCATGGCCCACGCAGCGCCAAGTGATAGAGAATCATCGTATTCCTGTGTACGGTGCCTTTGGGACACGGGGCATGGCGCTTCCTATGGCGCTAGCGCCTCTGTACGGTAGACGTAGATGATGTCCGTGCCGTCGCGCTGACGAAACGTCCGTTCCAGCACAAGCGTGCGCTGCATCCCGGCTGCCAATTGCGCCGCCGCCGCGAAGCGTCCCTGGAAGGCCGTCGCCCGCGGCGCATGGAAGAGTATCAGGCTGTCCTGGCTCGCCAGATAGGGCTGGATTCTGGCGGCGAAGTCCGCTTGCGGCGCAGCGAGGGTCCAACCAAAGACCTCAACTGGCCGCACACGGCCTCGCGTGATGATGGCGATATTGAACCGAAAGCCCCAGTCCGCTGCCGCCACCGGGACGTGCTTGCCCTCGAGATCGGCTGCCAGATCATAGATGGCGTCTGAGAAAGCCATCTGGCCTCCCGACCGGGTGATCGCCCGGTGTTGGTCGCGCAGCACCCAGGCATCGCTGGCGAAAACAGCCACGGCCACGACGATCACGATCAGGACGGAGCGATAGCGACTGGCCAGGCCGAATGCAGCAAGGACAATCAAGGCTTGTGGGAAAGGGTACAGGATATAGAGGTGCGTTGCGCCCAGCGCAGTGATGGTGAACCCGCTCTGCAGCCAGATGAACAGAACCAGCAACAACATAAACGCCACGCGCCGCCCTCCCCAGGGCAGGCTGCGCCGCCACAGCAGCACAAGCAGGGCCGCAACGCTCAGGAAGAACAGAGCAGGAAACAAATGGTTGGCGTCCGCCGGTCCTATCAGCCCCTGAAACCAGGAGCCATCGAGCATCTTGACCAGTGCGCCAAGTTCCTCGCTCAGGTTACCTACGACGTTTAGATTGTTGACGCCCGAACCCGTTGTCAGCATGTTGCGCCACATGTATTTGAGCGTGCCAAGCGTCGTCACATTGTAGCAAATGATCATCCATGCTCCGGCCGCAAATGCCGACACGGCAAGTACAGCCTGGCGCTGGCTGATCTCTGGCCCCGTCCTGTCTTGCCCGACCGTCCACCGCCCCACGTGCAGGAGCGGCAAACGGCGTAGGAGCAGCGCTGCGCAGAAAACGGCCAGGATGAACCACAGAAAGAGCAGTTTGGCGCTCAGTCCCAGTCCCATGAGCACGGCTGCGCCGTACAGGTAGCGGGCTTGCCGCCGCTGCCGCCAGCGCAACAGGCAGAATAGGCTGCCCGTCGCCATTGTCAGCATCGGCGAGGAGACGTAGATGCCCATGCGCGACCACATCACCAACGCCGGGTGCAGCGCGGCCAGCAGCACGGTCAGGCCGGCCACGCGGCGGTCAAACAGGTCTCTGAGAAAGAAGTAAGCGAACACCAACCCCAGAGCCGCCATGACAATCGTCATGGCGCGCGTACTCTCGACGCCTACGCCAAACAGCCAGTAGAATGGCAGAACGGCATAGGTGGACACCGCGCCGACATAAACCATCACCATCACCGGTAGCTGCAGCGGGCCAAGCTTGAGCGACTGCGCCATATCGAGCGCGTTGTGGTCGCCCTGCACGATCTGCATGGCCGGCACAACGTCCGCGGCCTCGTCGTAATACAGCCCTGGCAGCCTGATCTGGTAAAACGTCGCCGCAAAGAAGATGATAAGAGCAATAGCCAGGACGCCAAGATCAAGATACTTTGCTTTCATCACGCCTTTCCTGTTTGTGGAGTGTTGTGGGGAACGTTGCTTCAGGAGTCACGTCATTGGGGCCGGGCATCGGACCCGGCGCTGGCGTACAGAGCATCCAATCTAGCCGCAATCGCACGCCAATCGTACTTGTCCTCGACCAGACGCCGCCCATTGCAGCGCAGCTTCTCGGCCAAAGCCGGATCGGCCAACAGCCGCGTCACCGCCGTTGCGAAGTCCTGCGCTGAGTCGGCAATGAGCACATCCTCGCCTGGCCGCGCCTCGATCCCCTCGCAGCCCACGCTCGTGGAGACGACGGGAATGCCTGCCGCCAGCGCTTCCAGTATCTTGATGCGCGTGCCCGAACCTGCCAGAATGGGAGCGACCGCCGTCGCACAGTGCGCCAGGTAGGGCCGTGTGTCTTCGACAAAGCCGGTGCAGGTGACCGCCGGGTTGTGCGCCTCAGGCATGTCTACCCACGGCCCATCGCCGACGATGTACAGGCGCGCATCCGCCGCCTGGCGCTGGATCAGCGGAAAGACATCGCGCAGAAAAAAACGCATGCCATCCTGGTTGGGCGTGTGGCGGTAGCTGCCCACAAAGAGCAGATCCCTGCCTCCGGGCCAGGCCGCCGGTGGCGTATAGTAGCTCGTATCCACGCCGTTGGCGATCTCGACGATGGCCTGGCGTTTCTGCGGCAGGTAATCGGCGAGGCAGGCTGCGTCGGTCGCGCTCATCGCCAGCACGTGATCGAAACGGCGGCAGCTTTCGACCTCAAAGCGCACCAGCTTGAGGTAGTCCACGATGTCGTGCCGCGCCGCTAGGCGTCGGCCGGCAATCTTGCGCCGGTAGAACGAGCGGAAGGTCACATCGACCTCATCGAGCGCCGTCTGGCAGCGCCGCGTGCCGGGGTGATAGGACGCCATCTGCGTGTACTCGATCTGCAGCACATCGTAGTCCTCCTCGCCCATCATGTCGAGCACAGCCTGCTGCATCTCAGGCGTGTCAAACTCCTCGATGTGCCAGCTCCGATCGCGCCAGGCATCATAGCGGCCGCTGGGAAGACGCCTTAGCACCAGACGCAGGCGCCGGCAGTACGGCTCGAGCTGCGGCGCGCTGGCTCGCTCGTCATCACTATCAATGAACGACAGCACATCGACATCGTTACGCACAGAGAGATTCTTGATCAGGTTGAGCATGCGCACGGCGCCGCCATGGGCAGGCGGAACCGGCAGGTAGGGGCAGACCACCAGAATCTTCTTGTGCCCGCGAGCCAACGGACGGCGCGGCACAAACCACTCTTTGTAATAATAGCGATGGCAGGCGATGCGCAAAACCTGCCTGTCCGTAGGCCGGCCATCGTAGCCCACGCCCACGCCCTCCACGCCGCGCCCGCCCGCCCGGCGCATGGATTCGGCCCAGCGCTGCCCTATCGCTGCCGGCCACTGCCGCAGCGCCCAGAGTAAGGCACGCTGCTCGTTCCGTTCATCCGCCCGCACGGCCGCAGCCACGTCGCCCGGCAAACGGGCAAGGGATGCCAGCGTCCACGCCACGTCCGTGACATTGTGCCAGACGAAGAGGCGCTGATTCTTGGCCAGCGCCTGCTCGACATAGTCGCTGCCCAGGCGCGATGTCGACGTGCGGTGGCGGTGGTAGACCTTGCTCTGCGGGGCAAGCAGCACCGTCCAACCTCGCCGCCAGGCCCGATAGGAGAGATCGACATCCTCCACATAGAAGGGAGCATAGAGACGATTGAAGCCGCCCAGCGCCAGAAAACGCCGCCGGTCAAATGCTCCAGAGCCGCCGCCGGCCCACAGGCACGGTCGCGGCTCACTCTCGGTCGCGCCGATCTCACTATGCCAGACGCGCAGGCGGCCGTCCTTGATCTCTCCGCCCGTCAGCCCGGTCTCGACGCGCTGCCGCGCGGGATCGCCCATGAAAATCTGCGACGAGACGGCGAAAACGCGCTCGTCGGCAAAGGGCCGCAACAGCGGGGCAAGGAAGCCCGCGTCGACCGCCATGTCGTTGTTCAGCAGCACAACAATGTCGTGGCTGGCAGCTCGCACACCGGCATCGTTGCCATCGCCAAAGCCAAGATTGCGCTCGAGCGCCACGATTTTCACCATGGGAAACGCAGTGCGCACATAATCGGCGCTGCCATCGCTGGAGCCGTTGTCCACGACGATGACCTCGTGCCTCCCTCCGGCCTGTTGCACTGCCGCCAACAGCGCCGGCAATCCCTGCGCCAGTAGATCGCGCCCGTTCCAGTTCAGGACGATGATGCTGGCACGAGTTATGTCACGTGCAGCGCCTGTTGCAGTTGACCTGACGCCTACCCGCGCCGCGATTTGCCCCACAATTTGCGCGACAAGGTCGCCGGCCAGCGTGAGCACGGCAAGCAGCGCCGCAACCGGCAGCATGAGAAGGCCAAGCAGAAAAGCGCTCACGAAACGGAGCTTCACGTCATCCCCATTCGAACGGAAGGCCGGGTTTCACAACCCGGCACTGGACTACGGACGCCACGTGACGCGGTAGACTGGATACCAGCGCTGGTCGACAACGGGCGTCCCTTGCCGCCCCAGAAAATCGCGCAGCCGGTCATCGAGGCTGCCTCCCCACTCCACCTCAGGACAGAGCACAAACCAGTCCGACAATCCTTGCAGCGCCGGCGTCTCCACATGAACCTGGCCAGGCAGGCGGTCGGCCATGAAAGCGGTCGCCCACGGCACATACCAGCCCCAACCGGAAAGCACCGCGTCACCAGACGCGTTCTGCTTGATCCACGCCGCCGCCGTCTTCTGCATGGCCAGGCGGCGCTCGCTCGAGTCCAGATAGAGGCGGGTGAAACCCAGCCCGTGAACCACTGCCCACAGCAGCATGATGCTGAGCAGGGCGGCCGCTACGAGCGGACTCGCCTCTCGCCTGTTGGTCTGCGCGCTCTGGCGCGCTGCACGAGCAGCCGCACAGACATCCCGCCTGCCCCGGCAGCCTGCCAGAGCTGCACGAGCAGAGACACGATCAGCAGTTCCGCAAAGACGATGCCAGGCAGCAAATGGCGATTCATGGCTGCAGGTCCGCTCAGGACGTAGTACCACACGGACCAGACGATAAACGTCATCGCCGCCACACGCCGGCCGAGATCGGTGCGCGGCGGCGGGGTAACACCCGGACGCGCCGTGCGGCGCACCACCACATAGCCGGTGATGCCCACGGCCAGGCTAAGCAGAAGCGGGCCAAAATAGTCGATGCTCGCGTGCGCTGCTAGCGCAACATGAGCGAGCGGTGCGAAGGCAACCTTACTGGCAAGGGACTGCGTCGCGTCGGCCGTTAGACGCTGCCAGTCGGCGAAGTCCTGCGCCGTGCTCGTCAGCCGCATCGCCACAAGCTGATAGCCGCGCCAGCCAGCCACAATCAGCCCGGTCACGACAACCGGCGTCAGGTTGGCGACCAGCCGCGCCGGGCGATAGACACGGCGCAACGCATCGACGCCACAGGTGAGCACAATCGCCGGCAAGAGTAGTAGAGTGCTATCCTTCGCCAGAATCGCCAGCCCGAGCAAAACACCGCTGCCAAGCAGCAGCGCCCCCGGTCGCTCCACGCGCACCGAGCGGCTCAGCAGGGCAATCCCTGCCAGCGCCAGGCTGATCGCCAGCACATCGCCCAGGACGGACAGGCCAAAGACAAGCACCAACGGCGTCGTGTAGAACATTAGCAGGAACACGCCGGCAGCAGCCCGGCCAACGATCTCACTGGCGGCGGCGCAGGCAAGAAGCAGACAGAGCACGAAGATAGCCAGCATTGCCTGCCTTGCCACAGCCG
This sequence comes from uncultured Ktedonobacterales bacterium, assembly GCA_964402955.1. Lineage (GTDB taxonomy): Bacteria > Chloroflexota > DTOL01 > DTOL01 > DAOUCN01 > CAYOEZ01. The sequence goes on from CAYOEZ010000012.1 coordinate 28,527, forward strand.
TCGTCGCACCGTCCAGACGCAGCGCGCCCGCCATTGGCACGACAAGAGTGGGGCCTGTGGTAACGAACGGATCGTAGCGGCGAAAACCGTCGGCAGTGTGCGAGGCATAGATGCCGTCCTGGGCCAGAGTCTTGCTCAGATTCAGATTGTAGGCTTCGTCAAAGAGAACAAACAGATGCGGAGAGACGGCTGCAGCGCCAATCGTGAGCAGCGCCGTGAGCAGTACAAGGACAATCCCAACGAACAGGGTCGAGAATCGTCTCGTCACGTCGCACTTCCTCCGAACCCGAATCGGACTGCAGGACTAGCGCAGCCGGCCAAACAGCCGCACATACCAGGCGCTGCTCAACTGGCGCACCTGGCGTTCCAATCCCGCCGCCCACGCGCCCTGCCGCTGTAGTTCTTGTTCCAGCCGAGCGATGTGCACATCCTTCTCGGCCATGTGCCGGTTCTTCTCATCGAGCATGCCCTGGACGGACAGCAGATCGCGAATGCGTTCATCCAGGCGGTCGGCGGGAAGCTCGTACATGATAGGGCGCGCCGCCGCCAGCGCACTGTCCAGCGTTTGTTCGCTCAGAGCGCAGATGGCCACGTAATAGTCGGGCTGCCCCAGCCTTGGCTGGGCGGCCGGGACAAATCGCCATGGGCCAGCCGCGGGCGCAGCGCCCGTCTGACTGGCCGGGCGAAGCGCAATCGTCGTGGCGTAGTCCTGCCCGAACATGGCCAGCGCCAAAAACGACTGGCGCAGTACAGCCTCGAACTCCGCCAGGCTCATCTCGTGCTTATGGAACGGGTTGCCCGCAGGATACGTCGCAGGGTTGGGGGTGGATACGACAAAAACGCCGTCCGGCTTGAGCAAGCGCGCCGCCGTCTGCACCAGCCGTGCGGGATCGTCCAGGTGCTCGATGACCTCAAATGAAACGACGAGATCAAAGCTTGCCGCTGGCAGGTCGAGAGCAGCAACGTCACCGGCAAGGAACGACAGATCGGGCCGGTTGTAGTGCTCATGCGCATAAGAAACAGCATCGGCAGCGATGTCGACGCCGAGGACGCTCGCTGCGCCCGCCGCCGCCAGCGCCGCCGCGCCGTAGCCCGCGCCGCAGCCGGCATCGAGCACAGAGCGGCCCGCTGCCAACTGCGCGGCAAACATGTAGCGCACGATGTGCTCGTGATACAGATCATCGTCGCGTTGCTGGTCGGGAATCAGTCGCTCACCCGTGAAATCCATGACTTATCCTGTTCGAACGAAGCCACGAACGAACGCAGACGATCACAAATGACATCTCGTCTGCGCCGATCTGTGTTTATCTGTGGCTGCCAGTCATCTTGAGCCAGCGCTGATAGGCGCGATAGAAGCTGCTGCGCTGATAGCGATCCAGCAGCTCGCTGTGCGCATGCAGCGTGGTCTCCAACTCAGCTATGTGTGCGTTTTTCGCCGCCATAGTCGTTTCAAGCTGCTGAGCGTAGGCGCTGGAGGCGTCCTTGTCCTGATGCAACTGGCGCACCTTCGCCTCAAGGTCGCCCACCTGCTGCGCCAGCGCAGACACTTGCCGCCTGCCGGCGCTCTCTGGCGGGGGCAGCGGCGATGCTACCCGGCGCGGCGGGCGTTGCGCCAGCATCTCGTCGCTCATTGCCTGCTTCAGCACGTGGCCGTCCATCTCCGCCGGCGCGGGCAGGCCCAGCGCGTAGAGCACAGTCGGCGCGATGTCCAGCAGCGTCGCCCCGCTGATCTCTTGCCCGGCGCGCACACCTGGCCCGGCCATCATGAAAACGCCATCGAGCCGGTGGTTGCCTGTGTGAACCAACCGCCCGCCGCTCAGGCTCATGGGTAGGCCAACGAGGCCGCGCCGCATCCCCTCGTAGCCATCGCGTGTCATATAGGCATAGTTGCGCATGACCACCAGTAGATCGGGAGCGTCATCCACATAAGGGCCGGAATAGAGGTCTTCGCGGCGGTAGACGGCGTCAACTATTACCTCGCCGCTTTGCGGGTCGCGCAGGTCGTGTAACGCAGCCGTCAGTGCACGCTTGACGTCCTCCGTCTCGCGCCCCTGCTCCACGCAGCCCAATGGCTCGCGCCCACGCACGTTGATATTGATGTTGCCGAAGAAACCAAAGGAATAGGCGCGCGTATGCTGCCAGTCGACCATCTCGGCAAAAGAGCGGCCTTCCTGTCCCTCACGAAAGCGCAGGAAACCGGCGTCGAGGAGAAAGCGATTCATGTAGACGTCTTTCTCCAGCGATCCGAAGCCATGATCGGAGACGATCATGAAGGTGGCGTCTTCGCCCGCCCAGGCATATAGCCGGCCCAGTGCGGCGTCGATATCGCACAGCAGTTGCTCGTGGATGGCGCGCACGCGGGCGGCGCGCTCGCTCGCATAGTCAGGATGCGCCGGATCGAGATAGCGCCAGAAGGTGTGATAGAGACGGTCGGTCGCCACAAACACGGCCATCAGGAAATCGAGGTCAGGGTGTCGTGCGACGAGCATGTCGAGCGCACTCACCTCGGCGCTGGCCAGCGCGAGCAGCCGCTCCAGAAAGACATCCTCGCTCTCGGTGCTCTCATCCAGGTCTATCGCATAGCCCGGCACAGCATCGAGCAGAACCGTGCGCAGGGCGGGAGGATAGACGAAATTGCTCTCTGTTCCAGGCGTGTCCATGCCAGACACCATGAAGCCGTTGACAGGCTCAGGCGGATAGGTCATGGGCACATTGAACACGCCCACGCGCCGTCCCTGCCGGCTGAGGATGGACCAGAGGGGCTGGCCTGCGCGCTGGCGAGCGTTGACGAGCTCGAGAGCGTAGGCGCCCGCACGCCGCCGGCGAAAATCATAGATGCCATGCTTGCCGGGGTTGAGCCCCGTCACGCACGACGTCCAGGCCGCTGGGGTCAGAGGATGAATTGTCGACCGCAACAGCCCACGCACGCCGCTGCGCGCCATGCGCACCAGAAACGGAAGGCGGTTTTCCTGCAAGAGAGGATCGAGCAGCGAGAATGTTGCGCCATCGAGACCCAGGAGAACAACTTTCGCCATAATCAGAATGCGCTCACGATAAGCGGCGCCATCAAGCGCGTGAGGAAAATACGTGTGCTGGCCTCAACGTCGATACTTGTGCCTGTCGCGTCACTGATAGACGCCCGATTACGGATCACCGCTCCCACAGGAACGCCAGCCTGCACGGTGGCGAGGAAACGCACCTCTACCTGGCCGCTTGCCGGTACGATGCCCGTCCAACGCACCTCATTCCCAACCACAGTCACGCTGCCGGCCGTTGCCTGAGCGCTGCCATCAACATAGACTGTGTCAGCAGGCACGCTATCCGTGACAAACAAAGTCACGGCCAGCGGCGACGGGTTGCGTAGAACCAGGGTGTACGCCAGACCCTGCCCCGCCAGCGCGCTTGCCGGCGCCTGCTTGAACGACGTACCGAAGACCGGCACATCCTTGCTGGTGTAGAAGACATCAAACTGGCCAGGCGTGTCATCAGCCCAGACCAGGTGCAGCTTGCCGCGCATATCGTATGCCAGGCTCGGCTGGCCAGAGCGGCCCGCTGTATTAGACAGATTCACGCCACTCGTCCACGATCCGGCCAGCGGCTTCGTAGCGTAGAGAATTTCCCAGTTGCCCGGCGCATTGTCGTACCAGACCAGGTGCAGCGTACGGGCCGCATCTTCGACCAGCTTCGGCCCGGCCGAGTCGCCGGCCGTATTGGACACGTTGACGGCGTCGCTCCACGCTCCACCCAGAGGTTTGGTTGAATATAGAATCTCAGCCTGATCGGGGTTGGGCGTGTAGTCACGCCACACCACATGCAGCATGCCATTGGCGCCCACCAACAGCCATGCTTCCTGGGATTGGTTCTCGTTGTGAGAGATGTTGGCCGGCGTGGCCCAGGTTCCATCCGCCTGCCTCACGGTGTAGTAGATGTCGGACTGTGTCGCCGCCGCCAGCGTCTCCTGCCATACCAGGTGCAGCTTGTCCGTGGCATCAACCGCCAGGCGAGGATGGAAGCTGGCGCCGTCACCAGGATTGACGACCCTGGGCACGCTCCACCGTCCGTCAGTCCCCTTGCGTGCATAGAGGATGCGATAGCCCCTGGCCGTGTTGCCTGCCCACACCAGATGGACCGTGTTGTGGCTATCGACAGCGAGATTGGCATCCCGCACTTCGGGGTAACCGCCGAAACCGGAGGTAGCTGAGATAAAGAGCGGCGGTTCGAAGTCTCCACCGCTCAGGCGCACCTTGTGCACGAGCGTTCCCTGCCAGGCAAGGCGCGACGGCCCGCCATAGTCCTGCCAGACAATATCGACAGCATCATTGCGCTCAATAGCCAGCGCCGGCACAAGCGAATAGGAGGCATTGGCTGAGACGTTCTCCGGGAAGCTCCAGGGGCCGATCAGCGCACGCGTTGCATAGAGAATCTCCCAGTTGCCGGGGTTGTTATCGTACCAGGCGACGTGGACGGCGCCAAGGCTGTCTACACCCAGGACAGGCGAACCGGACGGCCCCGCATTGTTGGAGACATTGGCCGCCGCAGCCCAACCATCGGCAAGGAGGACAGGTGAGCCTGTCACCTCGCTCTCAGGGAAAGCACTGCCGGGATCTAGCGCCAACGGGGCGACACCACCATCGTTCAGAGGGGAAGCAGCCGCCAGGGGCAGCGCCAGCGAGGCGTGAAAGACACACGTAGCCACTAGAGCAACACCAGCAATAGCCACCAGTAGTCTCTTCATGGTTGCTGTCCTCTATTATGCACGACGCGTTTGCAGCTAAGAACGAAATCGTAGCGCTAGCATAACACCCGCGCTGGCAAAAGTCAATAAGACGCGACTTCTACATGCCCGTGTGAGCATGGATGCCGACATGCTCGTGGGCATGCATCTGCGCCTGATGGCGGTGCGTATGGCCATGCACTAGATTGGCGGCGATGAGCAGATCGTGGTTGTCCAAAATCTGCGCCGGCGCGCCCTCGGCAATCAGGGTATGGCTCTCGCCAAAGACGTAGACCCAGTCAGCCATCTCGTTGACGATTTCCAGATCGTGGGTCGCCGTGACCAGCGTCACATTGCGTTCGACATTGAGGTTGTAGAGGAAATCAATCAGGCTCGCCTGGCTGCGTGGGTCAAGACTGGCGGTTGGCTCGTCGAGCAAGAGCACATCGGGCCGGATGGCCAGCACCGATGCCAGCGCCACTTTCTTCTTCTCGCCGCCCGACAGGCGATGGGGTGAGCGCTCGGCCAACTTCTCGATGCCTAGCAGTGCCATCGCTTCGTGAGCGCGGGCGCGCACCTCGTCTTCCGGCAATCCCAGATGCAGCGGGCCGAACACAACATCATCCCACACTGTTGGCGAAAAGAGCTGCACATCCGGATCTTGGAAAACAAAACCAACCCGCCGCCGCAGGGCAAAGGCATAGGCTTCGTCTTCGAGCAAGGACTGCGTCAGGGGTATGCCAAACACGGACAGGCTACCCGCCGTCGGCAGATAGAGCGCATCCAGGAGCTTGAGCAGCGTGCTCTTGCCCGAGCCATTGGCACCAAGCAGAGCGACCTTGCGACCCTGCGGGATCACCAGGTTGACATCGTCAAGAGCCACCTGCCCCGGCCCGTAGGAGAAAGCAACGTGCGCGGCCTCGAAAACAGTTTCATTCATCGTGCCGGTTTACCCCCCCAGCGCTATGACGGCGACCGGCGCAAGCAGGCCGGCGATCATGCACACGACATCAAAAGGCTTGAGCGTCAACGGCTCGAGCATCCTGGCCTCGCCGCGGAAGCCGCGCGACACCATGGCCAGATACACCTCATCGCTCAGGTGATACGACTTGCCCAGAAGCGCGCCCATGCTATTGGCAATCCACAGACGCTCGCCCTGCCCCGCCACACGGCCCACCAGGCGGCTACGGCGCGCCAGAAACATGTCGTTGGTTGTATGCAAAAGCAGGAAAATGTAGCGATAGGTCATACCCATAATCAGCACAAAAACCTGCGGCACACGCAGGGCGCGTAACGCCGTGAGCAATCGTCCCCAGCGCGTGGTCAAGATCAGAATCACAGCGAACGACACTGAGCAGGCCACACGCAAGAGCAAGAACGCCGCCGTGCGCAGCCCCTGCTCGGTAATGGCAATCTCCGGTTGGCTGAAAATCAGCAGCACAGGCCGCCCGGGCGTCACGAAGCTGAAGATGGCGGGCAAGGCGATCACAGCCGTGAAGAATGGCAAGAAGAGCCACACGCGCTTAACGAAAAAGCCGAGCGGAATGCGCCCGGCCGCGGCAATCAGCAGCGCCAGCAGATAAAGCAGGACAAGCGTCAGCAGGCTGTGCGCCAGGCTTGCCGCCAGAATCAGAGCAACCGCCGCCACGATCTTGCTGCGCGGGTCGACGCGCTGCCACAAACCGGGCAGCGACGCCATTTCCTCGGCAAAGACGGTGGATTCAAGCGTGCCCGTGATATCTTCAACGGTCTTCTCGAACCAGCCGCGGCGCGTCTTTCGCCCAGCAAGACGAACAGTGGAAGAGAGAGCGTCGTTGCTCTCTCTTCCACTGTTCACAGCAGAAGGTTGGTTGTTATCCACGTATCTCCTTTTTCGTCAAAACCTTGCCCACTAGCAGCACGATCAACGCCAGGATAGCCATACCCAGCCCAGCCGCGGCACGCGTGCCCAGCGA
>CAYOEZ010000012.1:35205-42291 GCA_964402955.1 uncultured Ktedonobacterales bacterium
GAGGCAATGTAGCCGACTGTCGCGTTCTCCAGAAAAGGCAAGCTGTAGTCCGGCAATGGCGCGCTCCAGAAGCCACTCAGCCGTTCCAGCCCTGAAGGTACGGAACCGACGAGGCTCTGCAACTCCTCCACGCCCCACTCGCCCCAGGCCGTCCCGGCAGCCAGCAGCCCCAGCGGGCTGAGCAAGGCCATGGCGGCAAGAGCGATCCACAGCGGCCCGGTCGCCAGACGCCCGGCCATGGTCGCGCCCTGCGCCTCCGGCTCATTGAGCTGCAAGAGCGGCAGATTGGAGCGCTGCAGGTAGGCAACCATGAGCGCCGTTGCGATCGCTTCCACCGGGCCGGCAATCAGAATGTGTCCAATCATCATGGCCGGAATCGCCGCCGCCAGCCCATACGGAGCGTAGAGCGGTGTGCCATCGGCAGTGTGGAAGAGCAAGGGCTGAATACCAAACTCGACCGCCGTCAGGAATGCGGCAGCGTTCAGCGCCACAAAGCCGGCTACCCCGGCGGCGATCACCCGCCGCGATGACTGAGGCGCTGTGTTGCCGATGAGTAGACGATACACGGCGGAAGCGACGAAAGGGAGCACGATGGCCATGTTGAACACATTGGCGCCAAAGGCCAGGATGCCGCCATCGCCAAAGAAGAGCGCCTGAACAGCCAGGGCAATCGTCACGCCAATGACAGTGGCCCACGGGCCGAGAACGATGGCCATGATCGTGCCGCCAACGGCGTGGCCCGTTGTGCCACCGGGCAGAGGAACATTGAACATCATGATCACGAAGGAGAACGCCGCGAAAATTGCTAGCAGAGGCACCATGCGCCCGGTCAACAGGCGCTTCATCTTCTGTGTCGCAACGTACCAGAACGGCAACGCGACAGCATACATGACAGCGCAAGTCTGTGGGCTGAGATACCCGTCAGGAATGTGCATAGGAAGCCTCCTCTCTTTGATTTTGATTATCTGTGTCCTTGCAACGGGCGCACACGCCCCAAATCGCCAGGTGGTCGATCTCGGCGTCGAAATGATGAATCTCAGCGATGCACTGGCGCAGGCTCGCCACAAGCTGATCGTCCAGGTCAATCATGGCGCCGCAGCGGTGACAGATCAGGTGATGATGGCGCGCGCTGTCCAACGCTTCATAGCGCACCCGTGCCCCGCCAAGGTCGGTCACCGCCACCAGGCGCAGATCACACAGCCGCTCCAGGTTGCGGTAGACGGTCGAGCGATTCATGTCGGGGTAGACAGAAGCGATACGGTCGTAGATCTCTTCCGCTGTAATGTGGCCGCTACCCTGTGCGATGGCATCAAGAATCATGCGCCGCTGCGGCGTCAGACGGACGCCACGCTGGCGCAGGTCGCTCTCATTGATCATCATAGCAGATGCACTCCCTTGCAGACGCAACTATTTGCAGGAAGATTATACGAGACAGACGGAGCTTTGTCAAGGGACGCGCCGAAAATCTGAATACGACTTTTGTGCTTTCTTTATTGACAGTAGGAGGTTTACTTGCTATAATCGTTGTGGCTTTCAGGTCGTTTTCATCGCCCACGAATACTCACAGGAGATGTCTCACATGGATAAAGTACGCACTATTGCCGATCGCCTCACAGGCAATGTGGAAAAGGTCATCGTTGGCAAGCACCAGGAGGTACGTTTTGCGCTCATCGCGCTCCTGTGCCGCGGCCACTCACTCATCGAAGATGTGCCCGGCGTCGGCAAAACCATGCTGGCCAAATCGATTGCCCGCTCCATCGGTTGCTCGTTCAAGCGCATTCAGTTCACTCCCGACCTGCTCCCCGCCGACATCACCGGCGTCTCCATCTTCAACCAGCAGACCCGTGAATTTGAGTTCCGCGCCGGCCCCATCATCGCTCAGATCGTGCTGGCTGACGAAATCAACCGGGCCACGCCCAAGACGCAGTCTTCCCTTCTGGAAGCAATGGAGGAACGGCAGGTAACCGTCGATGGTGTGTCACATCGCCTGCCCGATCCCTTCCTGGTCCTGGCCACGCAAAACCCTATCGAGTATGAGGGTACATTCCCGTTACCCGAAGCCCAGCTTGACCGTTTCATGATGCGCATCACGCTTGGCTATCCCAGCAAGGCCGACGAGATCACCATCCTCGATGGCCAGCAGTATGTCCACCCCATCGAGAAGCTCGAGCAAGCCATTGCCGCCGAAGAGCTGGTGGAGGCGCAGGAAGAAGTCAAGAAGGTTTACCTCGACCCCATGATCAAGGAGTACATCGTCTCGATTGTCGAGGCAACGCGCAACCATCCCGAGGTCTATCTTGGCGCAAGCCCGCGCGGTAGCCTGGCGTTGTACAAGACCAGCCAGGTTCTGGCTGCCATCGAGGGTCGCGATTTCGTCATTCCTGACGATATCAAGGTTCTGGCTGAATCGACGCTTGCACATCGCGTCATTATTAGCCCCACGGCTCGCCTCAAGAACGTCAACACGCGCACGGTCGTTGGAGAAATCCTGCAGTCTGTTCCCGTTCCGGGCGCGAAAGCCAGTCGCTAGCAGGTTGTCGGAGAGCCGATGCGGGGGTTCTTTTTCTACCGCAGAGACGCAGAGATCGCCGAGAAAGAGCACAGAAAACCATCAAAACCTCTGCGTACTCTGCGTCTCTGCGGTGAGACAACTCTCTCCGACAGGCTGCTAGATCGGCGCAAGACACTTCGTTCCGTGAGCAACAGCGAGGGCGCCAGACGAAATCTTCTGGCGCCCTTTTGTGCGCATTGCACTCCACGTCTATCGACAACGCTATCCGCCAACAATGACCGGAAGGAATATCCGCCTCACCCCGCTTGCTGTCCTCGTGGCCGTGGGCGAGGGGGTTGCGCTGGCAGTTGGCGTTGCGCTGCGCGTCGCTGTGGGTGTGGGGGTCACTGTGCGCGTCGATGTACCCGTCTGAGTCGGCGTGGACGTTGGCTGCGCCTGTAGCGTCAGGCGGCCCAGACTGTTGCCGCCGCCCTGTGTGAACCAAACTTCATCCCCACCCAGCACAACGACATCCTCAGGCGCAGCGCCCGCGGCCAACGCGTACTCCGTAAAGGCTTGCGTGGCGGGGTCAAACATGGCGATTTTGTCAGCCATACTCTCTGCCAACCACAGCCTGCCCCGGCCATCGAGCGCCAACCCTTTGGGCGAGGCGTTCGCCGTCGGCAGGACGAACTCGTCGACATGCCCGCTCGCGGGATCAAGACGCCCCAGCGCATTGCCCAGCCCCTCAGTGAACCAAACCACGCCGGCATCCACGACCAACGACGTCGGGAAACTGCCGTCGGGGACAGCATACAGCGTCATGGTCATCTCGCGGGGATGGTAGACGCCGATTTGGTCAGCCGCAGCAGCAGCGAACCAGACGTTGCCGCTGCTATCGATGGTGACTGCGACCGGATAGCCATCGGCGAGCGGGAGAGGATAGAGCTCCACAGTCATGGTCAAAGGCCAGAAACGGCCCAGCGTGTTGCCTTCACCCTCCACGAACCAAATGGCGCCGTCGCTGCTGGTTGCTACGTCGATGGGGCCGGCGCCGGCCTGGAGCACCTGGTACTCAGTGATGGTTCCCGTCGGCCCGACGCTGCCTAGCGCATCGGAGAGCATTTCGCCAAACCAGACCGAGCCGTCGCTAGCTGCGGCAATCCCTTGCGGCCAGGCGCCCAACGTCAGCGCAAACTCGCTGAATCCCTGCGTCGTGCCAGGCGTCGCCTGCGCCGCAATGAGCCGGCCCACCTGGTCGCGTCCTACCTCCACAAACCACAGGTTGCCGCTGCTATCGGCGGCCAGCGCCTGGGGCCAGGCGGCGTCGCCGGGGAGTGGAAACTCTGCCAGTGTCCAGCCCTCGTTCCCGATGGCTGTCGCAGCAGGCATTGCCGCGCACACAAAGGCAAGCAGAACAACCAGAACGCTGCATATCCAGCGCCGTCTCAACATCTCCCCCTCACAGCGAAGACTTCCGGCGTTCTGATGACGCCGGAAGTCTCCACACACACAATACGTCTACGGTGTCGGTGTTGCGGTTGGCGTGGGCGCCGGCGTCGTCGGCTGGCGGTGCCACATAACAGTTACTTTCAGATCCTGGCGCAGAACGCGGCCGCTGCCATCGATGACCAACACGGAACCCGAGAAGGGACGGTTGAGCAACGACGTTGGCAGTGAGGCCACGCTCAGGGTAACGGGATACGGCGTGTGCGGCAACATGGTGAACGGAGCCGCGCCTCCTGCCTGTGCGGTCAGGTAAGGGGTAATCATTCCCGTTACACGCAGAACAGCGTTCTCAACCGTGATGTTACTGGTCATGGTCACAATCTTCGTCGCGGCCTGACCGGCATCGAGGCGCAGGTTGACAACCGGCGGCCTCCAGGCAATGACGGGAGCTGCGGGCACGGGCGCCAGGAAAACGGTCACCGGCAGGTGGCGCGGGTAGACGCGGTGAACATCGAAGATCTCAACCAGACCAATGACAACCCGTCGCGCCGAGCCACGCTCGATACCGGCCGTCTCATCCTCAAGCGCATCTGTTGCCAGCGGCTGGTGAGCGGTCATGACGAGGGTATACGTCACGCCTGGCGTCAGTGTAATGGGACCTGTCTCCGACAGATCGAGCACCCGATTGAGGGGCGGCGTGGGCCGGATGTGCGCGTTGGTGATGGTGACGCCAGTCGTGAACGAGACGGTCGTCGTCGTTCCAAGTACAGATGCTCCAGTCGGCGTGGCCGCATCAACCGCTAGCTTCACCTCGGCTGGCGTCCACCGGACAGGCGGTCGCGGGTTGCCACGCGAGATCGTCACAAGCAGCGGCAACTGATAAGACCGGCCTTGACCGACAACCTGAATGGCGCCCGCGATCACGGCCGCGGCATGGCTACTCGCATCGTCGGGCATCGTTATGGTCAGGTTAACCGGGTATGGTTCGCCGGCAACAACCGGCAACGAGACAGGGGGGTCAACCTTCACGTAGCGATTGAGTGGGAAGCTAACAACCAGGCTGGCTCGGGCAATGTTGATACTGCTCTTGAATGACGCGGTCGCGTGCTCCGTTTCGCCCGGGGCAACCGTCAGCGCCAACGCCGCCGGCGTCCAGGTGATGACAGTACGCTCCGCCACCGGTGTTCTTGCTGCGCGTACGGGGTCGGCCTCATCAGCCAGGGCCAATGGCGCTGCCGCTGTCACGCAGAAACTCAGCAGCAACAGCAAGGTCAAGATCGTCGAAAACCTTCGCATCTCATATCCTCCTGGGCGAAGTAGCGCTGTCACATGCAGACAGCGTTCTGCCAGGTATAACAAGCGGCAAGGCCATCGCGTTACGGGGACACTGCCCTTGCGTCCGGCTCAAGCAAGAAACTGCCCACATTTACGGTGGGGATGTAGTGGCGCTGCTTGCTGCGCCAGACCCGCGCAATTGAGACGACACAGATAGCGCAGCAAGCAGCGCCACTACGTCGTTAGCGTCTATCACGAGACAACGGTGAACAGTTAATCAAGCAACTGCCGTTGCTAGCACTTGCCGAATGTGATACAATACCGTGCGTACACTCAACAAGCACCCTTGGTAGTGCATCTGCACCATACGTCAGGCCCATTGACTGATGTGTCCGCATCCATACCGCCCCTTGCCATCGAGGAGCCAGTGTTGACCATCCGCTGCAGCGTTGGAGTCACAGCCTACAACGAAGAAGCCAATATCGGTAAGCTCCTGGACCGCCTTGTTCACCAGGAGTTGCACACCGTCCAGATCACCGAAATCATCGTTGTCGCCAGTGGCTGCAAAGATCATACGTGTGAGATCGTTCAGGAATGGTGTCAGAAGGACCCGCGCGTGCGCATGCTCGTTCAGAACACACGTGAGGGCAAACCCGCGGCTGTGAACATGTTCATCCAGAATGCAGTCGAAGATATCTGCGTTCTCGAAAGCGGCGACACGTTGCCGGGTATGGATACGATCGAGCACCTGGTTCTGCCATTCGCTGATCCACAGGTCGGCATGACCGGCGCGCAGAAGATACCGGTCAACACTCCCGACGATGTCGTGGGCTATCTGTCACACCTGCGCCTGCGCATGGAGCATGAGCTCTGTCTCGAGATCCCTCGTCTGGGCGAGTTGGTAGCATTTCGCCGCGTCTTCGACACCATTCCTCCCGATGTCGCAATGGATGAGGCCTTTACCGAGGCGCTCATCGTCAAGCGCGGTATGGTGGTGCGTTATGCGTCTGATGCAAAAGTCTACAATATGGGGCCGACCACCGTTGGTGACTTCATCCGCCAGCGCCGGCGCAACTACGCCGGCCACCTGCACCTGAAAAAGAAGTATGGCTACAAGGTGTCCAGCCTCGACAGCACACGTGTCATCCGTATCGCATTAGACGAAGTATGGAAGGCCATCAGGGTCATCCTCTATCTTGTCTGGCTTGCTGCTCTCGAAGGCATCGCTCGCGTCTTGGGCGCCTACGATTACTACATCCGGGGCCGCAAGCACGTGGTATGGGACATGGCCTGGACGACGAAGAAGGTCAACATCGAACCCACGGACTCCACATCAAAAGGGGATAGCACATCTTGAGAAGTCATTTGATGAATGTTCTGAAGATCACGGTCAGCGCCGGCCTGATCATCATTCTCCTGCGCGGCGTTCACCTGGGGGACATGGCCGATCTCATCGCCGGCGCTAATTGGCTGCTTCTCCTGTTCGCTCTGCTCCTCTATGTGGCAGCAATCACCGCCGGTAACCTCAAGTGGAGTATCATTCTGCGCGCCCAGGGCATCAGCGTCCCCTTCTTCGACCTCCTGTCATACACCTTCGCCGGCCTCTTCTTCGGCAACGTGCTGCCGACGAACGTAGGCGGCGATCTGGTGCGCGCCTACGACCTGGCCCGCCACACCAATTATGTCGAGCAGTCAGCCATTTCGGTGTTGATTGACCGGCTGGTCGGGCTGACGGCGTTTCTTGCTGCGGCTGTGCTGATGGCCGTCCTGGCAGCTCTCACCCTGACCGCAAGCGCAGATATGGAACACATTGTTTTGGCCAATGGGGTCGTTTTCGCTCTCCTTATCGCCCCCTTCACTCTGCTCTTGAA
>CAYOEZ010000013.1:0-41760 GCA_964402955.1 uncultured Ktedonobacterales bacterium
CACCAGAACCAGAAGTGGCAGGATAAGCCGATCGCAGAACTTACACACAAATGTTAACACTACCAACGCACTCAAATGCCTTGCCAACGACCCGTGCTTGTGTTACACTAAGGCTACACACTTCCTGAGTAGGTGAATGACGATGGCCGCATTGGGCGCTAGCAAAGAGAAACATGATGGGCTTCTGAGGGCGTGGCAAGTACGGCGACAGGCAGCGCGGCGGACCGAGCATGCTGCGGCGCGCAGGGCCAGACGCGTGGGCCGACTCTGCGCCCGCCATCTGGCCGAGCGCTACCAGGTTCGAAAGGTCTACCTGTTCGGATCGGCAGCCAGCGGTGATACCTTTCACTCCACCTCAGACATTGACCTGGCAGTCGAAGGATTGCCTCTCGAACTCTATTTTCGCGCCTGGACTGACCTTTGGGCGCTGCTTCCCCCTGGTCTTGAGTTGGACTTGGTACCCATGGAGTGTGCTACCGCCGATCTGATAGCGCACGTTCAGAAAGAGAGCTTGCTGCTCTATGCCGAAAGCGACCTTCGCGGCCCTACGAGCTGACCTCGACCGAGAACTGCACAATCTGGAGCGGCTGATCAGCGAGATGAGCCAGCTCTTGCATGTCCTTCCACCAACGCCCACATTCGTCGAGATACGAACTGCGGGCAGCATCCTGCACGACTACTATACGGGGGTCGAGAGGATGCGGCAGCGCGTTGCGCTCGAAGTGGACGGTAGTCTTCCCCAGGGCTCAGACTGGCATGTCCAACTTCTCAAGCGCATGGCGGCGCCGCTGCCAGGATTCCGGCCGCAGGTGTTCGACGAATCGCTGGCAGCCCAACTCGAAGAGTACTTGCGCTTCCGGCACGTCTTCCGCAACATCTACGGATTCGAGCTGCGTTGGGAGCTGTGTCAGCCCCTGGTGGCATACTTGAGTGCTCTCCATACCAGTGTGGGCACCGCCGTTCGCGAGTTCCAGGGCTTCCTCAGCACGATTGAGAGCGAGTCGTCCTGACGCCCGCCCGCGCCGGCACATTCATCGCCCGCGCCGACGACGGCATGCGCATCTGGGTCGACGGGGCGCCCCTCCTCGACAAATGGATCGATCAAGCCGTCACGGAGTACCGCCTGCCCCGCGCCATGAGCGCCGGAGAGCACGATGTGCAGGTGGACTACTACGAGAATGCAGGGCTGGCGGTGGCGAGGCGGGAGTTACAGCTATTCGAGGTGAATCTATGTTGGATACCAGCCTGGTGGTCGTGGCCGGCATCGTCGTGATGGCTGCGTTGGCACTTCTGACACTCGTCGCTTTTGCCTATCGCAGCGACCTCATGCGGGAGCGGAACCAATTCGAGATCGAGAGGCGCAGTCTAGACGCCAAAATCACTCAACTCGAAACTAATCGCGAGCATGAGCTGGTAATGGCGCGGCAAGAGGCAACAGACAAGAGCCGGTTCGTTCTGAAAGGGCAGGCTGCGGAAATCATGGTGTCACACTTGCCTAACTTCATGTATCTCCCAGCAGACATGCACTTCATTGGCTATCCCGTCGATTACGTTGTCTTTAGTGGGCTGACTGCATTGCGGGACAACGGGAACGTAGAAACCAAGATTGAGATCATCTTGCTGGAGATCAAGCAAGGTCAAAGTCACCTGACTCCATACCAGGCGGCAATCAAAGAGGCCATTGACGAAAAGCGCGTGAAGTTCATCACGATGCAGGTTGATGACAATGCAACAGTCACAGAAGTAAAACGGCGCTTCTGAAACCCATTTTCCGTGCAGGCCAAACAAAACCAACCCCCTCTCGCGAGGGGGTCTTTTTCTTTCTACGCCCTATCCCCTATACCCTGAACCCTATCCCCTGCTCTTCCTACACCTTCGCCCAGGCTTCCTTCCACACGCGCTTGGTGTTGGCGATCAGAATCTCGGGCGACTCGCCGGGCAACGGCTTGACTTCGAAGGTAAAGACGGGCATCTTGGTCGGCAGCTTCTTGGAGAAGTAGCCGATCTCAAACAGCGCCCGGATGTACTCGGTCAACTCATCTACATCGTTCTCGCCGCCGGCGACGCCAAAGCGCGGGTGCTGGTCGCCATAGGCCGGGTTGGTCTTATCCTTCATGTAGGCATTGCCGGCGTGGGCATGGATGAGGAAGTCCTTGACCGGCTTGAGTGATTCGAGCGGCTTTTCGTAGAGCAGGGGCATGTGGCTCAGGTCGACCGTCAGGCCGAAGTTGTCGCACGACTTGCGCACGGTCTCGGCGAACCTGGCGGCGTCCTTGCTGGGGCCGATGAGCGACTTCTTGTCGATCACCTGATCGAACGTCTCCAGCGAGAGGAACATCGTGTAGTCGGTGGCCTTGGCCTTGGCATACGCGCACAGCTCTTTGACCGATTCCACCAAGCGCTCTGTGGCGGCGACCTTCTTGTCCTCGCCCGGATAGGAGCCGGGGCCGTCGAGCGTGGCCGTGATGCGTGCGCCCAGGAAATAGGCCTGGTCGATGGCGCCCTTGATCGCCTCGACGGCGGCCATGCGCCCGGTCTCATCCAGGTTGGCCAGGTTCAGCTTGCCCCGCAGCAGCAGCGGCTGTGCGCCGACGCCGACCTCCAGATGGGCCATGTCGCAGATCGCCTTGACCTTTGCGCGGGCCTCGGCGTCGTTGATCGGGCGTACTTCGATGACGCCGAAGAAGTCATCGTTGGCGATCTTGGTCACGGTCTCCACGACCGGCCCGTCGCCGCCCATTGTCTCCGGGTACATCATGAAGTGCACGATACCGAGGTGCATATAGGCTTCCCAGGACTTGAGGCTAATCAACCCTACTCTTCCTGTCGTCACAGCACTACCTCCATTATAGTTGCCACCGTCGGTGGGTACGCGGCCACCACCATGTCCAGCGCAAGCACCGGCTTGATTTGTAGCCAGCTTGACCCGGCTACGGGTAGCAGCCAAAGCTTCGCTTAGCCCGGCCAACGCGGCAAACGACGTCAGTGCGCCCTCATTCTATCACACCAAACTGCACGCGACAAGAGCATCAATGCGGGTCGCCCGGCAAAATACCCGGCCAACAGACCCGGCCTGCCGTCTCCGCGTCACCCGGTCTCCGCGTCCCCGCGTCTCCCCCTCTCCCCGTCTCCCCCTCACAAATTCTCGATCTGCACCGGCTCGATCTTCTCGGCCAGAGGGAAAGCGAAGACCCTGGAGTAGAAGTACAGTTCTGCTTCCAGGGCGCGCTTGATGTTCCGAGCCTGGCGAAAGCCATGCTGCTCGCCTTCGAAGGCCAGGTAGGCCACCGGCAGCCCCTTGGCCTTCACGGCATCGTATAACGCCTGCGCCTGGTTGGGGGGCACGATCTTGTCCTCGAGCCCCTGGAATAGGATCATGGGTGCAGCAATCTGGTCGAGGAACTTCATCGCCGAACGCTCATAGTACAGGTCCTTGCGCGCGGGATACGGCCCCACCAGGCGGTCCAGATAGCGCGACTCATACTTGTGCGTATCTGTGGCGAAGATCGTCAGGTCACTGATGCCAAAGTGGCTGGCGCCCGCCGTGAAGACATTGCGGAAGGTGAGTGCGCACAGTGTTGTGTAGCCGCCGGCGCTGCCGCCACGGATTGCCAGGCGCTTACCGTCGACCAGCCCCTGCCGCACCAGATAGCGCGCCCCATTGCAGCAATCGTCCACGTCAACGACGCCCCACTGACCATTGATCCGCTGCCGGTAGGCCCGGCCATAGCCGCTGCTGCCGCCATAGTTCACGTCGAGCACGGCAAAGCCCCGCGTCGTCCAATACTGGATGCTCAGGCTGAACGCCGTCGACGTCGCCGCCGTCGGCCCGCCGTGGCTCAACACGAGCAGGGGAGGACGGTCGCCGGAAGGAGCCTGGAAGTCCGGATTTTGTGGCTTGTACAGGTAGCCGTAGGCCGTCAGCCCGTGCTCGGTGGGGAACTCGATCTCTTCAGGCTTCGAGAAATAACGAGCATCGATCTTGTTCTCGTAGGAGCGGCGCAGAACACGGGTCTCCCTCGTTGCCAGATCAAGCAGAACGAGCGCAAGCGGCTCACTCGCCGATGCGCCGTTGAAAAGCACGCGCCCGGGCGCAGCGTGAATGCTGCTGATCTCCGTATAGGGCGTATCGACCGTCTCCAACCCAAGCGTGCGCGTGTCCAGGACGGCCAGCCGCCACACGCCGCCCTCTCGATACGTGCAGACAAGGCGTTGCGCCGATTCCAGGGCATACGTGGACATACCAAACACCCACTGCGGCACGCCAAACTCGGCATCTCTGGGACAGAGCGCCTCAACCATGCCGCGCCGCCAGCGGTAGAGGTTCCACCACCCCGTGCGGTCCGAGACGAAGTAGAGACTGCCATCGGGCGCCCATTGCGGCTGGAAGATCGACTCGGCTGCTCCGCCGGCGATGCGACGACCATCGCCGGGCGTCCCATCCGCATGCAAAGACGCGACCCAAAGCTCTGTGCCATCCCACGGCATGTTGGGATGATTCCAGGTCAACCAGGCCAGGCGCTCGCCGTTGCTGCTCAGGCAAGGGGACGAGTAGAAGTTGTTGCCGGCAACGAGGACGTCGCCGCCCGTGTTCTCGCGCAGAGGCAAGCTGACCAAAGTATTGACGGCCTCGCCCTGCGCCGTGTGATCCTCGCGCACGCAGATCAGCCGCTTGTGCCTATGGTCCATCACCGCATCGGCATAGCGCAGATCACCGGCAGGCGTCAGCGGCTCAGGCTGGCCGCCGGGCTGCTGACGGTAGAGACGCTGATCGGCGAAATTCGAGAAATAGACAACGCCTTTGTCGATAGCACATGCTGCGCCGCCGTATTCGTGGACGCGTGTGCGCACATTGAACGGAACGGGGGTCACATCTGCGCTCACACCATCGGGCGTGCGCCTGACCAACACCTGCCGCCCGGCTTCGAGAGGCCGCCCCTCCATCCAATAGATATCGTCGCCATCAAAGACGCCGGCGCCCACACCGACCGTCGCGCTTGTGATGAGATCAGCCGTAATGGGTGATAACCACGAGCCGTAGGGTGCGATCGTCTTGTCCGCCACTCATTGCCCTCCTCGTGCGTTCAATACAGAACAAGCCTGGCCTCAGGTGCAACACCATGCTGCCGCCAATTATAGCACATTCATCCGCCATCCGCTCACCTTTCGCGTCCTTCGCGCTCCATACTTTGACTCTTGCCGCCCATTATGCTACAATCCGCGTGCAGTGTGTCGCGTCCAAACCACGGAACCCCCATCGCGGATTCTGAAAACATGGACACTCTACCCGAGACTCTCACGGCCTATCAGGCGGCCCTCGACCAGATTGCGGCAGGGAATGCCGACGCGCTGTCCCCGCACGTCATGAGCACCATCTTGACCCGCGACCGCCTCGCGCAAACCGTGCTCACGTCCACGCCGTCCCCTACTGAACTGAGTACGCTCGCCGCGCTTGATCAGCGCTTGCAGCAGGCAGCAACGCTCATAGATCAGAGCGTCGGCCGGGCCATGCTGGTGGCGTGGCGTGAGGCCATGCTGCCGCCGGCCGGCGCGTGGTGGTGGCGACTCGACGAGCGCGCTGCGGATGCTGAGCCGAAGCCGCACCCGCTCTGGGCGGTCATCGCCGCCTTGTTCCTCACCATCTCGATCAGCATCACGGCCGACATTGCGCGCCGCTTTCTTGCTGTCGGGCCCGACGCTGTCGGCGTCTTCAGTACGCTTCTTCAGGGCTTTCTCACGTTCCTCGCCGGACGCTCGCTCATCGGCGCCGGCCAACAGAGCCTTGAGCGTCTCCTCGCCAGCCTCAATATCCGGCGCCGTTATTCGCACGTTGCCAACGCTGTGCTGGCGCTGCTCGTCCTGCTGCTTGTCATCGGCTTGCGCCTGGCGCTGCCGTTGATTGCCGCGTATTACAGCGACCAGGGCGTGATCATGCAGCAGAACGGTAACGTGACAAGCGCCATCATGAACTACCAGCGCGCCATCGGTCTTTCCCCCAACGACGCCAAGGCTCACTACAATCTGGGCACAGCCTACGAGGACGTGACGGCCACTGATCTGGCAATTGTCTCCTACCAGACCGCCTTGCGTAACGACGCTGCGATGTACCGCGCCTACAACAATCTGGCGCGCGTCTATATGGCGCGCAAGAACGACTTCGCCAGCGCCCTCCCCCTCCTGAACATTTCGCTTGAGGTCGCCATCCCGGAGGAGGAACGAGCAGAGGTGCGCTATTCGCTGCTCAAGAATCGCGGCTGGGCCAATCTGGGGCTCAATTTCCTGCGCCAGGCCGAGAGCGACCTGCAGGACGCACTGGCCATTCGCCCCGACGGGGCGTCCGGCCATTGCCTGATGGCGCAGGTGTATGAGGCGCGCGCCAACAGCGCCGCGGCGCGCAACTCGTGGGAGTCGTGCCTGCGCTTTGCCAACAGCGATCCGTCAGTCGAGGCGCGCTGGGTCGGGCTCGCGCGCGAACGGCTGAGTGAGGCGACAAAGCCATGAGAACACAATCGATCGTCTACCTCGTTCTTCTGTCCCTTGTGCTCAGTGCCTGCGGAGCGTCGGCAGGCCCCACGCCGACCCCCTCGGGGGATACGCCGTTGAACCTGGTAGTCGGCGTCGAGGGCAACATCAGCATCAAACGGCAGGGGTGGACCGACTATGCCCCGGCCTTCTTCGGCATGGCGCTGCGCAACGGCGACCTGCTGCGACTGGACGGATCGTCGCAGGCAACCGTCGCCTGCTCCGATCTCACGCTGGCCAAAGCCGCCGCCGGCGTCAGCGCCGTGCCGTGCAAGGGAACGAAGTCAATGCTCGTCTCAGGTGGGCGGCTCGTCATGCCCACACGGGCCGACGCGCCGCTTGAGATCCCGCTGATTGTGTCGCCGCGCAAGACGAAGTTGTTGTCGGCGCATCCCATCCTGCGCTGGTCGCCTGTTGCGGGCGCAACGCTGTACAAGGTCGCGCTGCGCGGGCCAAACCTGTCCTGGAGCAGCGACGTCGCCGGCAAGACCGAGATCGCCTACCCCAACGACGCCCCCGCGCTCGCTGCCGGAGCAACCTACAAGCTATCCGTCACAGCAGGCGCCCGTAGCTCCGACGAAGAGTCGAGCCCCGGGCTGGGCTTCACGATGCTCAAGCCGGAAGAAGGGCAGGTCGTGCGCGACGGCGAAACACGCATCCGCGGCCTGGCATTGTCCGCTGCAGCCATCCGTTTGCTCATTGCTAACCTCTATGCCAGCCAGGGCCTGAACGCCGAAGCAATTGACCAGATGGAGAGCCTCATCATACTTGTTCCAGAGCCGGTGATTGTGCGCTCGCTTGGCGACCTCTACCTGAAGATCGGGCTTAACCGCCTTGCCGAAGAACGCTACACCCAGGCCCTTGGCCTATCGCAGAAGCTGAACGATGTCGAAGGGCAAGCCATAGCCCAGAACGCGCTCGGGCTTGTTTACGAAGCGCTGGGGAACAAGACCGAAGCCGTGCAACGATCGCAGAAAGCAATCGAATGGTACCAGAAACTCGGCGACAGCAAGACCATCGCACAGATACAGCATCGCATCGCATCCCTACAGAAGCAATGAGAACAATGCGGCCTCTGCGGAGTGCGACGAGAGCCTGCCCCGCTCTATCGGGCACTCCTGCCGTCGCAGAAGTGACACGTTACGGCGACGACAGGAGTCGTCGCACTCCACAGTCGTCACAGACCATCGCCGTGGCGCGCCACGACCGCGACGACGGGAGTGCCCGATGCAGCGGGGCAAGCTCTCGTCGCACTCCATACCACTTGGCTGGCATCCTGTTCAGCCTGCTGCTCATGCTCCTTCCCCCCGTAGCGCAGGCCGCGCCCCCGCCGACTCCCACCACGCCCCCTGCCGAACTCCGATCCCAGGCTGAGACGTGGCAGCAGGAAGCCCTAGTCCTCTACAACCAGAAAGACATGATCGGGGCCATCGACAAGTATGGGCAGGCGCTCATCGCCTACGTGCGCCTGGGCGACCAGCGCAAGGAAGCTCTCCTCAGCAACGACATCGGCACGATTGCCAATGAAATGGGCAAGTACCCCAACGCTTTGGCCTTCTACGAGCGGGCGCTGCCCATCTGGCGGCAGCTTGGCGACCGCGCCGGCGAAGCTACCACTCTCAGCAATATGGCCCTGGCTAATGCCAATCTTGGCCAGCAAGATCAAGCGGCCGCCCTCTACCAGCAAGCAGCCGCCATCCGGCGCGACAGCGGCGACGCCAGCGGCGCTGGCGCGGCCTTCAGCGCTGCGGGCCAAATCTACTACAACCAGGGCAAGTACAGTGACGCGCTCGATACCTACAAGCAGGCGCTGTCCATGCTGCAAGCCGGCGGCGACCAGAAAGCGCAAGCCCGCACGCTGTGGGGCCTCGCGCTTGCCAGCGGCGCCATGAACCAGTATACCCTGACTCTTGACTACTACCAGCAGGCTCTGACCATCTACCACTCTCTCGGCGATGGCGTCAGCGAGGCCACCACGCTAACACTCATGGCCTTCGTCTACTCCACCAGCGGCGATGGGTTGAAAGCGCTGGATTTGTATGGACAAGCCCGCAATCTGCAACATGGCCTGGGCGATCGCAGCGGCGAAACACTGAGCACTTATTCGACCGCCTTGCTGTACGACAACCTGGGGCAGCGCGCCCGCGCCATCGCCGCCTATGAGCAGGCGCTGGCTATGTACCGCGAGCTTGGCAGCCGCCCCAGTGAGGCGTTTGTCCTCGTCAATCTGGCCTATGCCCAGAGCAGCATCGGCGCCTATGACAAGGCGCTGGACTATCTGCAACAGGCGTTGGCGGTTCAGCAATCACTCGCTGATCGCAAGGCGGAAGGCGAGGTCACCAACTCGATCGGTCACATCTACCTGGCGCAGCGCAACTATGATATGGCACTGCGCTTCTACACCCAGGCCACGGCCATCGACCACGAGACGGGCAACACTGCGGAGGAAGGGGCGACTGTCTACAACATCGGTATGATTCACTACCAGAAGGGGGAGTACGAGCAAGCGCGCGCCGCCTACGAGCGCTCGCTGCCGCTGCACCGCGCCGCCAACATTCCGCTCCGCGTGTGGATCACGCTCAACGACCTTTGCCTGACCTACGACGCCCTGGGCGATGAGGAGAAAGCGTTGGCGGCCTGTCAGGAGTCGCTGCAAATGCAGCGCCAGGCCAGCGATGCAGCGCAGCCCTGGCTGATTCTCTCGAACATCGGCTATGTCTATGCTCAACACAACGATCTGGCGCGGGCCAAAGACTACTATCGCCAAGCGATTGCCGCCTACGAACAGACGCGAGCGGCGACGAAGGCCGACGAGTTACGCGCCAGCCTCGCCGAGCAATTCTCAGATGTCTATGCCCGCGCCATCGCTGTAGAGATGCGCAGCGGCCAAGCTCAACAGGCATTCGACCTGTCGGAACGAGCGCGCGCGCGCAGTTTTCTCGACCAGATGGGCAATACCCAACTGGCCGCAACCAAGACCGCTAACGCACAACTGCTGACGCAAGAACAGGCTCTGCGCGCCCAGATGATGGCCATTGAGAGCAATCTGCTCGACGAGCGCGCCAAGCCGCAAGGCCAGGCGCAGGCCGACACTGTGCACTATCTCGCCAACCAGGTCAGCGCCAAGCAGCGCGAGTACAGCGAATTGCTGGGGCTGGTTCGCCGCACCGCCCCAGAGTATGCCTCCCTGGTGAGCGTCAACCCACTGACCCTGACCGAGGTTCAGAAACTCATCGACAACGAGACCACGCTCGTATCCTACTTTGTCACGACTGACAAGACATATGCCTATCTCTTGACCCGAGACAGCTTCCAGAGCGTTGAGCTTGCGGTCAGCTACAACGACCTGTACGGCGCCATCAGGGAGTTCTACGACTTTGCCAGCCTGGACGAGTCGCCGGCCAGCCTGACACAACTGTACGACTGGCTCGTTGCCCCGCTCCGCAGCAGCCTGAAGACGGCCACGGTCGGCATTATTCCGCACAGCATCCTGCACTACGTCCCCTTTGCTGCGCTCAGCGACGGCCAGCACGCGCTGGGCGCCGAGCATCTGTTGTTCTATCTGCCCAACGCTACGTCGCTGCAATTTATCGAGCAAAAGCGCAAGTCCACGCAGGGGCCGCTGCTGGCGATGGCCTACGCCCAGGCCGAAGGCCTGCCTACGCTGCAATTCGCCAACGCAGAAGCGGAATCCATCGCCAGGCTCTACAAGACGCAACCCCTGCTTGGCAGCGCTGCGTCCAAGGCGGTGTTCGTCGCACGCGCAGCCGACTACGGCATCATCCATCTCGCCGCACATGGCCAGCTCAATACGGCCAATCCCTTGTTTTCGCGCATCGTGCTTGCCGCCGGCAGCGGTGACGACGGGTACTTGACGGTCAGCGACGTCTACGGACTCGACCTGAAGAAAGCCGACCTGGTTGTTCTGAGCGCCTGCCAGACGCAACTGGGCCTGCTTAGCCGCGGCGACGACGTGGTTGGGCTGACGCGGGCGTTTATCTACGCGGGCTCGCCCAGCATCATCTCAAGCTTGTGGAGCGTTGACGACCAGGCGACCGGCATTCTGATGACCTCGTTCTACAAGCACCTCAAACAGGGCATGGGCAAGGCTGCTGCTCTCAGCGCGGCCCAGGCCGACACCCGCGCCAGGTATCCCCACCCCTACTACTGGGCTGCGTTTGTGCTGACCGGAGATCCCGGAACAGCACAGATCGGTGGGCCGGCGCCGCTCACTCTCGCGCTTGGAAGCAGCGGTCTGGTTCTGCTGCTCGTTCTGGCGCTGCTGGCGAGACGGCACCGACAACAAAAGACCGGCGGATGAGATGTCTCAATCCGCCGGTCACAATGCCTGTGCTGCCTGCCAACCTACCGTGCGCTGAGCGCAGCCCGTATCTGCTCGACATGCTCGTGGACGTGATCAGGCCAATCATAGACAGTGCTCCCGACACGCCGGTAGCGCGCCTTGTTGGCCACGATCTCAGGCCGCAGCGCGGCAATCATTGCCAAGGTGTCGCTCTGATCCTGATGCAGGCGGTTGAGCAGCGCCGCTACCGTGGGTGCAGCCGACAACACAGCCGCCAACTTCTCGGGGACGGTGCTGGGATTGCCGGAGGAATTCCACATCTCATTGCCCTGCAGCACTTCACCCAGCGCATACTGTAGATCGCGCTCCGCGACGCACAGGTGTGCAATGACGTCCTTCGCCGACCATTCGCCCTCTTGCGGACGGCGCCCGGCTCTTTCGTCGCTGACCCCAACCGTTGCCTTCACAACCTCCATACGCGCCTTCTCATAGCGCTCCAGGAGAGTCGCCAACAGTGCATGCGGATCAGCCGCAATGTCGGGCATCGGGCGTGGCTTCAGCTCAAGCGAGATCGTTTTGCGTTGTTTGCCGCGCACGTAGGCAACCTCGACACGGTCGCCCGCCGCGTGTCCCTGCATCAGAGCAACGAGCGTCTCAAAATGGGGCACGGGCGTGCCATCGACGGTCGTGATCACGTCATGGGCCTGCAGCCCTGCTGCCTGTGCACTCATGCCGCCGACAACGCCCGCAAGATAGATGCCGTCCGTCGCGTCAATGCCATCCTTAGCGCGACGTTCATCATCGAGCTTGTCGCCGAGGTTCACACCCATCAGCGGACGGCGCGCCTCGCGCAGGTCAATCCCAGTCTCCACAAGGTGCGCCAGGTTCTCCAGGCTGCGCGTCCAACCCTTGCGCGACTCTTCAATGACACTCGCCCACCTGGCGCCCCGGCCAAAGCCAGTGTGCCGCACGGCGACCTCAGTTGCTCCGTCACGCTCGTCCAGCACAAAGGAGACCTCTGTCTCCCCGGGATCCACGCTGCCTCGCCAGGCCACTGTCAGCAGATGGGGCTTCACAGCAGCCTTCACCTTGCCGTGCACGACGTAGCCCGTATACCAGCGCAGATCATAGATGCCGCTTGGTCGAGCGTCGCAGCGGGCCTCGTTAGTCAGCCAACCCACCATATCCGCCGGACTGGTCAATACAGTGTAGACGATGTTGGCCGGAGCGTTGACGACACGCCGTTCCTCTACAGACAACCCTGTCTTTGCCATCAATTCCTCCTTGCGCTCACTTCTTTGTGTAGTTATGTCAATTCTCGCGCCAATTCATCGATGACGGCTTGCGCCTTCATACCATGCGCACACATGTTTCGCAGCGTCCCCGTCTCAGAAAGGCGACGGCCCATGCACACACCCACCGGGTTGTCTGCATACCAGGCGTCCACCACCCGGCGCACCGAATCTCCGGCCCGGCGCAGGTGCGACTCCACCTGCATGGCGATGACAACTGTTTCCAGATCAGCGCGCTGCGGGCCGACCACGCGTATGTTTTTGCTGCGCATGTAGCGATTCTCGCTTACGAGCGTGCTCGCTCCGGCCCACGCGTCAGCAGCCGCAAAGCAGACAGTCCGGATCTTGGCCATCGTCAGCGCGCCCATGCAGAGCGGGCAGGGCTCGACGGCCGAGTAGAGCGTACACAGGTGGGCATCGCAGGCGCTGTGGTCAAACGCCAGCAGCGCATTGACCTCGGCGTGCGCCAGCGGCGTCTTGCAGATGTGCTTCTGCTCAGCCGGCAGGTCATCCAGCAAGCGGTTGCGTCCCCGCGCCATCACCTGCCCGTCAGGGCCGGTGATGCAGGCGCCAATGGGCACCGAGCCGGCGCAGTACGCCTCCCATGCCTGCTCAAGGCAGATCTGCCAGGGACGAGAAAGAGCCTGCCACATTTCTTTACTTTGCTCTCTCGTTGTCGCTATCAGTGCCGCCGTACCTCTGTCTGGATTCCATGACGAACAGAGCCAACTGTTGCACCTGGACCGTATAGGGGTGCTCGGCGGCTGGCTGTGCAGCATCAGGCACAACCACAAGAGTCGAGACCAACTCGGCCATGTCGGCCAGGAGTTGCGCCAACGACGGCAGCGACCCCATGGCTCCGCCATTCGAGCACACTTGCGTATAGTGTTTCAATGCCTGCCCCATGACAATGGCGAAAACATCGACATCATTTACAGGCATTCCGGAGTCCAGTGTGCGCCGGGACCATGCAACTGCATCACGCAGAATAGCATCTTTCAAAACAGTCACCGGCTGACCAGGATGGGCAGGCCTCTTGCGGCACACAAGAACGCAGTCGTACTTGATGTTGCCCTCGCTGCTGTGGAAGCCGCTCTTACCCTCCGAGCGAACGATTGGGCTGGCTGAGACGTAGAATCCAGCGTCGAGTAGAAGTTGTCCTATGCCCTCCCATGCCCAGGTCCTATTGTGATGAAAAGTGAAGACAAGCATGCCATCATCTTTCAAGACACGATGGCACTCGCTGAACACCTGACGTAGACCCTTGTTGAAGAAATCGGTGGTCTTGTTGAGCTTCTCGTTCTTGACGATCTCGCGCGACCGGCCTGACAGCGCCGGCTCAAACCACGAATATGTGTCTTTCAGAGCCAGTCGCAACCAGACATAGAAAAAATCGGCCAATTCAGAGTATTGGAGGTTGTCAAAGTATGGAGGATCAGTGATAACCGCATCGACACTCTTATCAGGGATGCCCGGCAAGCTCTCTGCTGTTTGGCAAAGGAGAAGCGCCGCGCCGTTTGTGTTCCGGAATGCGTCAAAGCTCTCAACCAGGTTCCCTTCTATCGTTTCCTCGCCTGTTCGCTTGCTGAAGCGGTTCCCTCGGAGATTCGTCAGCCTTACGTGGGGATTCTGGCCGTATACTTTGGCCCGTCGCACCTTCTGAAAACACTTGACGAACGTGCCGCGCCCGAATTCCGTCCCCCAAACGTTGTTCTCTGCCGGACGTTCAATCGGGTGGTAGGCATGAAGTCCAAAGAACAAAGATATTTTGTGCCACTCGATCTCATACTTGCAGAACATGTTGTTGGAGTCCAGGGAATCGGAAAACGCGGTCAACAACAGCTCACGAGTGTTTTGATCGGGCAGGCGCATAATTTCGTCGAGAAGCATCGAGAGACACACGAGTTGGCGCTCATTGAACATCTGCCAGAAGTGCGTGTAGCCGTGGTTGACCGGGCGAGGGTCGCTCCGCCCGACGGTAGGAATCGCCTGTCGAGGGAAGAGGAGCCTGTCTTTGTGCTGCTCAAACTCCGCTTTGGCCTGCTGCCAGAGCGCAAGGTCTTCAGCATCGACACGTTTGAAGAATCTGCCGCAGGTGGCGCAGTATCCTTCCAGTGCATGCAGTTCCAGGTCAAGAGCATTCCCTTTGCGCTTGACCGCATCGAGGAGTCCCTGCTCCTCGCCGCATTCCGAGCACCTGAACTTACCTCGCCCGGCGACGCCACACTGAGGGTCAAAGACGTTGCCACACTCCAGGCAAATCGTGTTAGGATTGTGGCCTACTGTCTCCACGATCTGCAAGCAGCGCGGGCAGAGACAGATGTTGACATGATCGCGGCGAGACAGTTCGTAATTGGGGAACAACCTGACACGCGTTCCGCATTTTCTGCACGCTGCCACCTTCACCCAAAAAGAGTACATGGCATCTGCCTGATGGCCAGCGGGACAGCTTGTCTGGTAAAGTGCCTGAATGCGCCGGCCCACCGATTGCTCGATCTGGCGGAACGCTGCATCCAGCGCATCAAGGTCAACTGGCTCGATCTCCTTCTTGGTCACAAACCAGGCAACCGGGTTAATGTCGACGCCGATTGTCTTGCAGCCAAGGCGCAGTGCTTCTGCTATGGTCGTGCCGCCGCCCATGAAAGGGTCAAGAACGGTCTTGCCCCCCAGATCCGCTCCATCGCAGAACTTCTGCCACAGCGACGCCTCTGACTCATCTTCATGGCTGAAGACCGCAAGTGTGATTACGCGGAATACGCTGCTCAGGCGACGCGCCCACCACTTGTGCATCTGGTAGAGCGGACTCTTGGCATTGCCCTCAGAGAGAGCAAGCGAGTTCACCTGTTCGATGGGCAGTGTCTTTTCAATAAAGGACATGCTATGTTCCCTGCATATTGCCGCTATTGAATCTGACCAGCTTCGGCCAGTCGATCGAGAAGTCCTCGTTGCAGAATTGGCTCAGGAACTCGGAGGTCAAACGGTTCTGAATCGCCGCACGGCTCTCCTCAAAATCATCGTTATGCCGCTTGGCTTCATACCCGATTGGTTCGATTATGTCAATGAATAGGTCTTGGTCATCGGAGAGGAAGTGCCAGAAGCGCTGCCCACTCATCTTCCAATAGGTGCCTGTATCTATGAATGCAGGAGACTTGCCGTAGCACA
Source organism: uncultured Ktedonobacterales bacterium (assembly GCA_964402955.1). Classification (GTDB taxonomy): domain Bacteria; phylum Chloroflexota; class DTOL01; order DTOL01; family DAOUCN01; genus CAYOEZ01. Next base: position 15,280 of record CAYOEZ010000013.1, read on the forward strand.
TACCGAGCACGGGTTGCACATGCGCGATTCGGTGCGACTGGCGCTGCACCTGAACAGCTTTCTTGAAGTTCTCTTCCAGCCCGGCGTACTGTGAACTGTTTCCCCAGTTGGTTCCCGATTTGATAGCCACAAGAAAACGCGTACTGTCTCGGTCAAACTCAAGATCAAGTCCCGTGGCCGTTGACTTTCTTCCGCTATCGGCTTTCTCCGACACAAAGATCGCCAGTTCCTCCAGGAATGATCCGAACATCTCCTCCTCAGAAGAGGACAGAAAGGCATTCATCAGTGCAGCGACAAGATCAGATGCCAGTCCGATGTTCTTCGCTTTGAACAGATACGGGTTCTTCTTCTTGAGGACCGCAGCCAACTTCATCTTGGCGAGCGATGCCAGCCTCGCCTGATGAAACTTGACGATCTCCGTGTTGACGAAATCGCAGAGCATCTGCCGATCCAGTTCCACCACGGATCATCTCCCAACAATAGAATCAGCGCCATTCCGTCCCGATCAGATATTGAACCGGATATTCAGAATGTCCCCATCCTTCACCACGTAGTCACGCCCTTCCAGGCGCACCTGCCCGCGCTGCGTCGCTGCCACCATGCCGCCCGCCGCGATCAGCGCATCGTAGGCCACGACCTCGGCGCGGATGAAGCCCTTGGCCAGGTCCGTATGGATGACGCCGGCCGCCTCGACCGCCGTCGCGCCCACCGGGATTGTCCACGCCCGCACCTCATCCTCGCCCACGGTGAAGAAACTCTGGATACCGAGCAGATCATAGCTGACCTTGATCAGCCGATCCAGCCCCAGCTCCTCGATGCCGTACTCCGGCAGGAACTCGGCTGCCTCTTGCGGCGACATCTGCGCCAGGTCCATCTCCAGCCGTCCTTGCAGCGGCACGATCGTCGTCTTGTGATGCTTGTAGTAGGCATACGGGCTGAGCGGGTCGTCCGGCATGGAATCGCCGACGTTGAGCACGATCAGCAGCGGCTTAAGCGTGAGCAAGCCGAAGTTGCGCAGCATCTTCTCTTCCACCGGCGTCAGATCGAGGTCACGCAGCGGCTTTTCGGACGAAAGGTGCGCGTGCAGACGCATCATGAGGGCTAATTCGGCCTCACTGGGAGCTTTGTTGGCCTTGGCAATGCCGCGCGCCAGATCGGCCTGCAGCCGCTCGATGCGCTTTTCGACGATCCCCAGATCAGAGAGCAGCAGCTCGATGTCAACGATCTCGATATCGCGTATTGGATCGACCGTGCCCTCGCTGTGCGGCACCGCCGCGTCGTCAAAGGCGCGCACCACGTGCAGAAGCGCGTCGCTCTCGCTCAGCGCATTGAGCAGCGACCCGCTCAGCCCGCCCTTGCCGACACCCTTATCGAGTCCGGAGATGTCAGCATATGTGACCTGGGCACACACCGTCTTGCGCGGCTTGAACATCGCCGTCAGACGCTCGACACGGGGATCAGGAACATTGACAACGCCCGTGTTCATGGAGAACTTGCCCGAGCTGAACGTGGCCGTCTCGCTGTGTCCGCGGGTGACGGCATTGAACACCGTCGTCTTGCTGCTGTTAGGCAAACCAATTATCGCTATATGCACGTCTCACTCCTGCTATTTGACTCCAGAAGCAGCCTTCCGCTGCCACTCAGAGTGTTCTTCCATCGACCACGCGCGGTCGCTCTCTCACAGATTATGCATTAGGGGACACTGTCGCGCCGCTTGAAGACGAACACCAGAACCATCCCGGCCACAAAGCCGCCGACGTGGGCGAAGAAGGCGACGCCGCCATCCGACGGCCCGCCCAGGCTGAGCGCGCCCGAGAACAACTGTAGCACAAACCACCCGCCCAGGACAATGATCGCCGGCAGCGCCACCAACCGGGCGAACCAGCCGAACAGAAGCAGCGTATCGATGCGCGCTCGCGGAAAGAGGATAAGGTACGCGCCCAGGACTCCGGCGATCGCGCCGCTGGCGCCCACATTCACAATGGTCGACCCGGGATCGATGGCAATCTGCGCAAAGCTAGCGGCGACGCCACAGAGCAGATAGAATGCCACAAATCCGATTGGGCCCATGACGTCTTCGATATTGTTGCCAAAGATCCACAGATAGAGCATGTTGCCGGCAATGTGCAGCCAGCCAGCGTGCATGAACATCGCTGTGAAAATGGTCGCCCATGCCGGCAGAGCGCCGGGCAGCGGCGCGCACTGGTTGGTCAGTGCACAGGGAATCAAACCATACGAGTAGAAGACCTGGTCGCTGTTCTGCATCGAGACAAGCTCGAACAGAAAGACAATCACGTTCAAGACGATGATGGTCAGCGTCAAGATCGGGAACGAGCGCGTCGGATTGTTATCACGAATCGGAATCATGGTAGCCTCACTCGAACCAGGACATCGCTGAGACATCGTCATTGCTCGCTATCGTCATTGTAGCACGCTTTAGCCCCTGGCGCAACCGGTTGACATGCTCTGCCATTTCTGTTATCCTTTGTTGCGGCATTTTCACCATTATGGGAGAACAGGTTGACCCGTATCAATGAGTTCGTCGCAACCAACCCTCGCGTCATCAGGCAGTTCGTCAAGTTCGCCATCGTTGGCGCCATCGGTACCTGCGTTGACCTCGGGACATTGGTCATCCTTAAGGAAGTGGTGGGCCTCAATGTCTACCTGGCCAACTTCTTTTCCTTTAGCCTGGCCGTTGTCAACAACTACTCATGGAATTCACACTGGACGTTCGCCGACCAGGAGAAAGAGCACAGACGGCAGATTGTCCAGTTTGTCATCATCAGCGTCATCGGCCTGATACTGAGCGAGATATTGCTCTTCTTCTTCCATGATATTATGCAGTTGCACTATCTGATCGCCAAATGCCTGGGTATTCTTGTCGTCCTGTTCTGGAACTTCTTCGCCAACCGCTTTTGGACCTTCAAGCAATAACCACTCGAGACAATGCACATTGGCCTGGACTACACAGCGGCCTTGCGCCAGGGCGCCGGCATCGGTCGCTATACACGCGGCATCGTTGGCGCGCTCGCACATCTCGATCGCGACAACCAGTATACGCTGATCGTTCCATCCGACATCGGAGCGCTGCCTCAGAGCATTGGCGAGGGACAGATGCGCATCAAGCGCCTCCCTCTCCCTGAGCGGCCGCTGACCATCGCCTGGCACCGCCTGCGCCTGCCCCTCTACGTCGAGTTGTTCACTGGCAAGCTCGATCTCTTCCACTCGCCAGACTTTGTGCTCCCTCCCATCCGCCGCGCGCGTACCATCATCACCGTTCACGATCTCAGCTTCCTGCGCTATCCAGAGTGCGCCGCGCCTGGATTGGTCGAGTACCTTAGCGCCGTGGTGCCACGGTCACTACAACGCGCTGACCTGGTGCTCGCAGACTCAACCTGGACACGCCGGGACCTGATCGAGATGCTGCACATACCGGCAGAGAAGATTGTGGTGGTCCCTGCCGGCGTGGGGCCAGAGTACCACCCGATCAGCGATCAAGCGGCGCTAACGGCGCTGCGCGAGCGCTACAGCCTGCCGCGCCGTTTCATTCTGCATGTAGGCACACTTGAGCCACGCAAGAACCTGATTCGCCTCATGGAAGCGCTGCGCGCCATGGCCGACCGCGAACCTGAGCTGTGCCTGGTGCTGGTGGGAGGTAAAGGCTGGCTCTACGAAGACATCTTTGCCAGCGTGGCGCGACTGGGGCTGACGGGCAAGGTGGTTTTCCCCGGCTACATCGCCGAGGCGGATCTGCCGGCTGTCTACAACCTGGCAGCCGTGCTGGCCTATCCCTCGCTCTACGAGGGCTTCGGCATTCCGCCGCTCGAGGCAATGGCCTGTGGCGTCCCTGTCGTCTCGTCAAATAGCTCGTCGCTGCCCGAGGTCGTGGGCGACGCGGCCGTGCTGGTCGAGCCGGCGGACACGGCTGCACTCGCGGCCGCACTGCTGCGCACGCTGAGCGATAGCCAGCTCCGCCAAACGCTGCGCGCACGCGGGTTGGCACGCGCCGCGGCCTTTTCCTGGCCCTCCGCGGCAGAAAAGCTTCTGGATGCGTACAACTTATGCGTATCGGGCTAAACGGATGGTTCCTTGACCAGCCGCAGGTGGGAAGCGGCCAATACATTCGCCACCTGTGGCAGGAGTTGGCCGCGCAGAGCGATCTTGTCTGCACGCGCTTCCAGCCCCGTGGCGGCGACGTCACCGTGCCTTTGCGGCCGTGGGGAGCATTGGCGAAGGTCTGGTATGAGCAGGTCAGCCTGCCTCGCGCGGCCAGAGCGCGCGTTGACGTGCTTCATTACCCTTACTTCGCCTCAGCGCTGATCAAGACCTGCCCCACCGTTGTCACCATCCATGACCTGATTCCCATCCTCTTTCCCGCATACAGCGCCAATCGCCAGGTCAAGCTGTACAACACGCTGATCTCAGCCGCAGCGCGCCGCGCCGATGCCGTCATCGCCGTCTCCGAGCACACGAAACGAGACATCATCGAGCGCCTGCACATCCCTGGTGAACGCATCCATGTCACCTATGAGGCGCCGGACGAGCAGTTCAAGCCGCAAGACGCGCGAGCTATTGCAGCGTTAAAAAAGCGCTACGGACTTAACCACTATGTCTACTACATTGGCGGCTTGAACCGGCACAAGAACGTGCAGACGTTGCTGGCGGCCTTTGCGCAGGTGCGGCAGAGAATGCCCGTGCGGTACCAGCTTGCAATCGCCGGCAAGGCACACTCCACCAATCCGGCGATGTACCCCGACCTGAGACCCATTGCCAGCGGGCTGGGACTGACGTGGAGCGATGGCAGCGGGCCGGGCGACGCTGACGTGCGCTTTCTGGGCTTCGTCGCCGAAGAAGACAAGCCCGCCCTCTACAGCGCAGCCGACCTCTTCGTCTACCCCTCCCTCTACGAGGGCTTCGGCTTCTGCCCGCTCGAGGCGATGGCGTCGGGCGCGCCGGTCCTGTCGTCGCGCGCCGCATCGCTCGCTGAGATCGTGGGCGACGGCGGCATCCTGATCGACCCTGATGACGTCAAAGCCATGGCAGACGCCATCGTAGGCATTCTGAGCAACAGTGCGCTCGCTGCCGGCCTGCGCGCTAGAGGCGTGCGCCAGGCCGCCCGCTTTTCCTGGGCCAAGACAGCAGCGCAAACGGTCGACGTGTATCGCGGCGTCTACTCGACTTGACTTTCCTGGCCGCTTGTGGCACAATACGCCTACCGGTTCTCCGATCGCGTATCCACAGGGGCTGCCCCACGTTAGTAGATAGTGGCGCCCCTCGGTGCAGGGCAGGGTACCCGGTGTCTGGGACACTGGGTTTCATCACACCGGGAGAAGCTGTGCAGGTTTATCCAGACGAAACTGATCTCATCCTTCGGGCAAAGGCGTACGATCCTGACGCGCTCGGTACACTCTACGAGCGGTACTATCAGGGCATCTATCGTTACGTCTATTACCGCGTGGGCGATTCATGTCTGGCCGAAGACCTGACCGCCGACATCTTTATGAAGATGCTCCACGGTATCAAGTCGTATAGTATCCAGGGCGTCCCATTTTCGGCCTGGCTCTACCGCATCGCACGCAATCGCATCATCGACCACCTGCGCCGCCAGCCAGAGAAGACCACCGTCTCGCTGGAAGAAGCGCGGGTCGAAACGATCGCCAGCGGCGAAAACACTCTGGAGAATGCTCTACAACGCGATGAGTTGCTCAAGGCAGTCCAGGTGCTAACGGACGACCAACGCCAGGTTATCCTTCTCAAGTTCATTCAAGATATGGACAATGCGTCGATCGCCGCCGTTCTCGGTAAGACAGAGGGTGCAGTGAAATCCCTGCAGCATCGGGCGCTCGAGACCCTGCGCCACCACATCAAAAACGAACAGCCGGACGACTGAGCGATTGGCTCGCATCCACTGCTGGTCTGAACGGGCAGGTTGTTGCTGCCGAAGCGCGTTGCGAAGAACCGTATCCTGCTGTGTTCCATCACGTTATAGTGGTCGCGGGAACCTTCCTATGAAGCACTCATTGACAGATGTTCTAGACAACTGCATAAACGACATGCGCCAGGGCAAGACGCCAGAACAGTGTCTGGCTGTCCACGCTGACGCATCCTCCGAGCTTGCGCCCTTGCTGAGGACGGCGGCTTTCGTCCGCAGCAGGCCCACGGTGCAGGCCAGCGACGCAACTATGCGCGCCGGCAAGGTCGCCTTCCTGCAAGAAGCAGCCCGGCTGCGGGCCGCCCAATCAAAGGCGCCGGCCAAGCCGTGGCAGCGCCTGGCCCTCGTTGCCAGCTCAACGTTCATCCTGCCACGACGCCGTGCTCAAGCATGGACGCCTGCGCTCAGTCTTGTGCTTGCGTTCGTCCTTATCCTTGGCACATTCACAACGACCATCGCCGCTGCGCGCAGCCTGCCCGATGAACCGCTCTATGGCATCAAGTTGGCGGGTGAGCAGGTGCAAATGGCATTGACAACCGACCCTGTTGCTCGCGCCGATCTGGCACTATCCAATACCGAGAAGCGTGTCGACGAGATAGCCGCTCTGGCCAATCAAGGCCGCGCCGTTGATGCTCCGGCCATCGACCGCTTGACAAGCGAAACCCAGGGAGCGCTCACCTCCATCGGTCGCATCGATGACGACGCCATGCGGCCTCGCCTGCAGCGATATGTCGGCATTGTGTCACAGCAACAGGCCGTTCTCAGTCGTGTTCAGGGCGTTGCCTCCATCACCGAAGCCATCGCCGCGGCGCTGATCGCCGCGCGCGCAAACGAACAGTTGGCCGAATCAGCAATCAACGATCCCTCCGTGCTCAGGGATCCAGCGCAGGGCACAGGTCGTGGCCTGGCCGCCACGCCCAAAGAGTCGCCAACAGCGCTGCCAACGCCCGATCCACGCCGCATGCGCACACCAGTCCCGACCGCCACCGCCAGCTCGACCGCATTACCGACGGCGACCAACACGGCAGCGCCTGCCACAGCGACGCTTACCAATACGGTCACGCCGCCCACACCGACAGCCGCCGTTACCAGCACCGCAACGGTTTCAGCAACAGCGCTGCCACGTGTTCAGTTCAGCGGTGTAATCGAAAAAATCGCCAGCAATGAATGGGTCATCGACGGCAAAACGCTCCACATCGACGCACAAACGAGAATTGAAGGCCCTGGAACAGCGCGCATCGGCGCCCGCGCCGATGTGGTCGCTATTGCACAGCCGGGGCAGGCGCTGCTGGCGATCAGCATCAAGGTGCAGGCCACTGTCGAGCAGCCGGCAAACACCGTGACTGTTCGTGGCATCATCCTGGCGCTGGGCAACGCACAATGGAACATCGGCGGCCAGACCGTTGCTGTCGATGCATCGACAGCCCTGATGGGGTCGCCGGCGCTCGGTCTCATCGCCGAAGCGACATGCACACGCAAGAGCAGCGACGTCTTGATCGCGACAACAATCGCCATCAAGGGCGCTGCTCCGGAAGTCCAGCTTGCCGGGTCCATCGAGCGCATTACGCTGCAGAGTTGGGTCATCGGCGGGCAAACGCTGACCGTCATGCCGGGCTTCACCTCCGTCAGTGGGGCGCCAGGCGTCGGCAACTACGCCACCGTGCTGGCCCTGCGTACAGATAGCGGCGCACTTATCGCACGGCTCATCACCATCCAGGCCGCGCCGGTCGAAGAGGAATTCCGAGGGATCATCAATCGCATTGACGGTAACGGCTGGACGATCAGTGGCCGCCGCGTTGTGCGAGACGCTCGCACGCAAGTGGACGAAAGCGCCGCCCGTGCGCAGGTCGGCCTGAGCGCTCAAGTGCGCGGCAGCCTGCAGGCGGATGGCTCCATTTTGGCAGCGAGCGTGCGCATACTGGCCGCCGCCGGTACTGGCCGCCAGGCATCGCCTACAGTGACGACCACACCCACCACCGTGCTACCGACGCCGACAGCCACTGCAGTCGTCTCAGCGACGGTTGTGCCGCCGCTGCCGACGCGCGAGTACGTACCGTCGCCAACAGTCGCCACATCGCCCACGGTCTCGCCGACGGCCGTCAGCGTACAGCACATGACCAGACCTGAGCTGCCCCTGCCACCTGCGCTGCCTCTGCCTATCAACCAGCCATAACCGACCTCCCACAAGAATAGGATACAGAAGAGCACAGATGCCGGTAACCCGACATCTGTGCTCTTCTGTATCCGGGTCATGGCCACGATAGGCGCTAACGGCGTAGGGGCGCTGCAAGCTCACCCCGTTCCATCGGGCGTTGCTGCGCCTATCTGTATTGTCGCAACCTCGCGTGTCTGGCGCAGCAAGCAGCGCCCCTACGGCCACACCATAGCCGCGCCCGCAGCTCCCTGGCTGCCGTCGCCCGTTCAGGCAAATGCAGAAGGCTTCCGTCAGCAACCTGACGGAAGCCTTCTGCATGATGCATCGCCCTACGGACACCAAAGACAGGGGCGGCGGGGGCCACCCCTGTCCCGACGCGCTGGGGGAAGGAAAGGGCTAAGGATCGCAAACGACTAGACGCTGCCCAACCAGGATTCTGCTGGGATTGGAGATGTGGTTGCGAGCCACAAGACCCGAAACCGTATCTCCGTAGCGAACCGCGATCCGTGAGAGATTGTCGCCTGTCTTGACAACATACGTGAAGCAAACAACCTTGCTCCTGCTGACCGGAGCCTTCATGATGACCGTCTGACCGACGTGGACATTGGTGGGGCCGGCCGACTTGACGTCAACACTCTGACCAACCTTGCCACTGCCTGTCACGTTCACGTTCTGCTCGACGTTGACCGTGGTGACCGGTGGGCCGCCCATGGTCATGCCAGTGCCGGGATGCCACATGTGCCAGCTTGGGGCCATTGGCACACCCATTGCGGGCATCCACCAGGCTGGAACCATCCATGCCCAGTCAATCCAGGTGTCTTTGCCAGGATGGGCGAAGAGGAAGGCCTTCGCCGGGCCAGATGTCACAATGTACACCTTGGGCGCAATGCCGTCGAACTTCACCGGCTCATAGGGCCGGAGAGGATCCTGCGCATGGCAGTTGTTGATCATACTGCCATCGACTGCAGTAAGGCAGACCGCGTTCTTCTCAAAGGGATAGCCCGCGATATTGCCCCACCAACCACTCTCGTTTTCGTCTGCCAGGGCCACGGGAACCACAACCATTGCCAGCATCGTGACCAAGGCGAGAACCAATGCAAATCGTTTCATCACGCTAGCCTCCTTCTCGCTTTGTGATATGTCCACGGAAGCGTGCCTTGCACGTCCCGCCGCCCTTTTTTCCTTAGCCTCGTGCCCCCTTCCCCACCAGCACGGACTCTTGTCTTTGGGCTTGTCACTCATAAAAGACGACGCCCGCCAGAAAATGTTACGGGTTATTCGTTGATGCGCTCAATTTGCGCCCCCAGTTTGCGCAGGCGCTGTTCGATCTGCTCATAGCCGCGATCAATCTGGCCCACGTTGCGAATGACGCTGACGCCCTCGGCGCACAGCGCAGCAATCAGCAGCGCAACCCCAGCCCGGATGTCGGGGCTGACCATTTCTTCGCCGTGCAGTTGCGATGGTCCAATCACCACCACGCGATACGGATCGCATAGCACAATGCGGGCGCCCATGGCCATCAGCTTGTCAACGAAGAACATGCGTCCCTCGTACATTTTCTCCCAGATGAGCACAGTTCCCTCGGCCTGCGTCGCCACGATGATGGCAATGGAGATCATGTCCGTCGGGAAGGCTGGCCAAGGCCCATCATCGATCTTGGGGATGGCGCCGTGGGCATCGAAGACCACTTGCAGCCGGTCGTGGCGCGGCACGATGATGTCATTGCCCTTGATCTCCACGTGCACGCCCAGGCGGCCAAGCGCCATGAGCGTCATCCGCAAATGGTCGGGGATAGTGTCCTTGATTGTGATTTCGCTGTGCGTCACGGCAGCCAGAGCGATCAGGCTGCCCACCTCGGTGTGATCGGGTTGGATGCGATACGATCCCCCTGCCAACCCATCCACGCCCTGAATAGACAGCAGGTTGGTGCCAGAACCGTCGATGTGTGCGCCCAGACCTTGCAGGAATGCCACCAGGTCCTGAATATGCGGTTCTGACGCCGCGTTGCGGATGACCGTCGTGCCACGGGCCGTCGCCGCGGCCATAATGGCGTTCTCGGTGGCCGTGACGCTCATTTCGTCCAGGAAAATGTCGTCGCCCCGCAGCCGCTCGTCGGCAAACATGGTATAGCTTTTGTGATTGACCTCGCAGCGCGCCCCCAGGCTTTCCAGCGCCAGCAGATGTGTGTCGATACGCCGCCGCCCGATCAGGTCGCCGCCGGGGCGCGGCATCGTCACCTTGCCGCAGCGGGCAAGCAGCGGGCCGGCCAGGAGCAGCGAACCGCGAATGCGGCTGGCCATGTCGGCGCGCAGCTCCGTCCTGGCAATGTCCCTGGCCTGCACGATAAGCTCGTTGGCGCCAATGCGCCGGATGTCGACGCCCAGGTCGGTCATCACCGTCAGCATGGTCTCGACGTCGCGAATGGCGGGAACATTCGTCAGATGCACTTCTTGATCGGTAAGGAGACAAGCGGCCAGGATGGGCAGGGCCGCGTTCTTGTTTCCTGCTGCCCGAATCTCTCCCTTGAGTGGCTGTCCACCTTTGACAATGAACGACTCCATACACCCTCCTCTTGCACAGAAAAATACGTGGATGAACACGGAAACTGCACAGATCCACGCGGATTCCTGCAGGGGAGGATCCGCGTGCCTCAGTGCCCTTCCCGCGTTCATCCGCGTGTCATTACAGTCTCACATGTCGTACTTGCCACGGGGCGCTTTGACCAGTCTGCTCACCAATTGGCTGCCCAGCACCGCCAGACCATCAGTGGTCAGGTAGTGGCTGGCAGCGGCGTCAAAGAGGATGGAAGCCCGCGCCGCAAACTCGTCGTCGCCTCGCCAATACTGGGCTGCCAGGCCAATACGGGGCAGCGGCCAGAAGGCATACATGGCGTCGCCGCCCTCGACGCGCTCTCCGCCCAGACTGCTGGCAGCCTGTTCGAATGCCTCAACATTATTGACGTATGATCGGGCCAATCTGTTACCACTGTAACCCTGAAATGCCTGAAAGTAGAACATTCCGTTGGGCAGATCATGAAACGAGACCCACCGTCGGGCCGCGGTCGTGCCGTCGCCATGCGTCAAGTAGTACAGGAGAGTGACCTCTTTGTCCGGCGTGCACAGCTGGCCCGTCAGCCCGTGAATGACCCCGTCGGGAAAACTGACGAGCCATTCGTCGTCCCAGAAGCGAAGATAGATCGTATTGGGGCCTTGTAGCTCGCCGCCCGTCAGGGAAGCAACTGTCATGATGTCTTGCTGGCCAAGTTCGGCGCGCATTTCGCCGATCATAGGCACAAGGGTATCCATCCAGGTTTTGGGAGACATGTGCGAATCCTCCTCAGGACATAACGAGTTCAGGAAATGACAAGTTCAGGAGATGACAATGCGCCGGGGTTCTTTGACCAGATAGGGCAGGCGCACGCGGGCGATCTGGTCGATGCTCATGTAAGCCGCCGGCGTCTTTCTGAACCCGGCCGCTTCGGCGCTCTGCTTGATTTGCTCTGCCTCGTCATTCGCTGCCTTAACCTCTGCGAGGAAAGCCAACCACATCGCATCGTCGCGCAGCGCAGGCGTGTGTTGCCGGTAGCGCTCCAGCCAGTAGGCTGCCTCACGCTCTTTGAAGCCGTGCATGGTCTGTGGCCAGCTCGCCAGTTGGCGATAGTACTCGACCAGGACGTCGCGCGAGAACCGCTGCGCGATGCGCATGTCATCCGCCGCCACAGGCTCGCAGAAGGCGCCCTGCGACTGGCTGCCGATAAATCGCTCCCAGAGCAGGCCGTCGCCATCGATCGGAACGGCGGCCAGTCGCCAGTAGCCGCCCATAAAGCGGACATCGACATGGCCAGCGTCGTCTATGTGTAGCAGCGCAAGCGTACGCATGCAACCGTAATGCTCCCTGCCCGTTTGCCGGCAGTGGATTGGCTTGGAAAGGGTCAGCTCACTCAGCAGACTGATGTCAAACCGCAGCACCCACGACGCCAATAGATCCGGAACGCCCTGCAACTCCAACGGCAGCGTGGTGAGATGCCGTTGATCAGCCCGCTCCAAACGCCTGAGCCTTTCCACGTATGCGACGACATCCTGCCGCCGGAAAATCTCGATGCCCCTGGCCTGTGAGCCAAGCAAAGGCTTACGAATGAAGTGCTCGCTCGTCGAGCCGGCCAGGATCGTCTCTACCGCCGCCGAGTTGGAGCAGCGGTTACCCATCGGCACAGAGAGAGGCGTATGGTCAGAGAATCTGTCCTGCATCACGTCATATGTGAAGAGCTTGTTGTCAGCGACGGCGTCATAGGGGAATTCGGGGTTGACCAGAACGCCCGTCGTCATTGGCTCGGCAAAGGCCAGCGTAGGCGAGCGAAACCAGACCACATCTTGCTCAGTCAGGCGGTGCGCGGCTACCTGTCCTTTCACCTCATCCTTGAACGAGAGGACTCCCTTGTCGATCTCGTTCTTGAAAACCTCAGAGGGGATGACATACGATGGGTCGGCGACATTGAGCATGACCCGCTGAAAACGGGGGTCTGTTTGCAGCAGTGCATCGAGCGATGTGCCGGCGCCCATTGTCGAGGGCGGGCGGTCGCTGCGCATGCGCGCCCAGGTGGCGCCGACGACACCCTTGCGCAGTGTGGCGTGGACGTTTTCCACGCTGCGGAAGTAGTGCGTGTCCTGCACCAGTTTGTCGAGATACCCTTTGGGCAGTTCGCCATTGTTCACAAGCTGTGTCACCACATAGATGTCGCGGTTGCCAATGAATTCGTGGAAGGCGGCGCTGATGGCATCCTGGACGCTGCGATCCTCGTAGGCGATGAGGAAGCCATCGAAGCCACTGTTGCTACCGTTGATCTCGATCAGCGACGGCTTGCCGTTGTTGTCGATGGTGATGTCCACGCTGTAGAAACCAAGCATCAAGTACTCCTGATCTGCAGGTTGTGGTCAAGCAGCAAATGGCTGGGGATAAGCAAGCAACGTTAGCCCATCGATGAAGCGGTAGTCGCGCTGGTTCTTGGTGACCAGTGGTCTAGACAGAGCGATCGCCGTTCCAGCAATCAGTGCATCTGCAAGCAAAAGCCCATGGCTCAAGCGATAGTGACGCAGCAAGTCAACAGCAGCATCAGAGACTTCCTCAGTTAGTTTGATGAGTTCAAAACGGTGTACCAGATGATCAAGCGCTCGCAAATCGGCTTTGTTGCGGCACCCGCATAGAAGCTCCATGTAAGTGACGACACTGATAGCTGGAGAAGCACGATCCTCGACCTCTTGTAAGCAGTCAAGTGCTTCTGCCAGATCACGGCCGGCATCGATCACAACGTCAGTGTCGACAATGATCAACTCACTCATGGCTGATTTCTCCACTCGCGCTTGCGCGTCTCCCTGACCCATGCAGTGCTGTCGTTCATGTCCTCACGGTCCCGCCAGATGCCGATAAACGGCTCGTCCGCCAGCGCAATGAGCGCCCGCGTGGGCTTCTTAGGGCGCTCCGATTGCTGACGCGATCGAAGGAACGCAATGAAGTCCCTCACCTGCTCTTGTGCATCAGGCGAAAGGGCTGCCAAGTCTTGCAATATCTGCGTCTCACTTGCCATAGCATTTACCTCAATAACCAGCACTCACCGAATTATGGTATGCCAGCTTGCCCTTCCATTCGTGCTTCTTCTGGAGGATCCCACGGATAGATAATCCAGGCATCCGTCTCTTCAGCCACAAAGTCCGGATGAGCATCGCCCCAGGCATCGCTGCTGCGATAATGCAGCACGCAGAGATCAGCCCGGCCGCCTGCCTGTTCGATACGCGTCTTGACGGCTGCCATGGCGCGGGCAGTGCTCCACATCGAATCGACCACCAGCACATGTCTGCCCTTGAGCAAGGGATCAGCCGGAAACTCAGCGAAGATGGGGCTACAAAACATCTCGTCCACATCCGATGGCGGCTGCTCGACGGCCACCAGCACCGTTCGCAGCCGCGAGCGATAGCTGAGCAGAGCCGCTGGAATCATGCCGCCGCGTGTAATGGCCATGATCAAGTCATAGTCGTGGGGCAGAATAGTGAGCAAGCGATCAACCAACTGCTCAACAGTTGTCCAGTCGATAAACTCTTTGCGCATTGGACCCCCCATTCCCCTGCACGGAGTGGACGTGGGGCGCGCCACCCGTCGCGCCGCAAGACATGCCAAGCCGGCGACCACGCCTACATCATACATGCTGGACTCTGAAAATGCAAGAATCGGGTATCGGGCATCAAGACGGCGGCGACTGATCATGCAGTAAGCACGAGGCCGCCCTTGCCACCGGCTACATCACTGCGGAGCAGTTCGATCGGATTGTCGATCCGGCTACGATGATTGGGTAGGTAGTAGCCCCCTCAGGCTCTGCCCGATAGTGATCTCAGTGGTCGTCAAGTCAGCAATACTAGAGACGGCCGAGGTAGAAAGGGGTCTGCGCTATGGTACCTTGCTGTCTATGAGCGTATAGAGTCTCCCGTGGTTCGTCCTTGTACTTTTTCTTTGCCCATTTGTCCATCGTTTCGATGAGATCCCAGCAGCCCTCATAGCTGAAGTGTTGAACATCCCTGATCCTACCAGATAGGTCTCCGTCCTTCATGACTTCGATAATGGGCATCCGTAGCATGCGGTCAACCGTCTCAGGGGCTAACGCTCCGTTGGTCACGGCAATGGACAGGCTTTCGAAGAAGTTCAGCACACGGATCTTCTGATCTTCCAGAGAAGGCCCATTGTCTGTCACACAATGCCCCATATCTGCCAGAAAGGGACCCTTGTCACGCAGGTGTCTGCGGAGTTCCTTTCGAAGCTCGGCCAAATCGGGGGCGTAGAACTGCGACATGAACTCACCCGCGAGCTTCGCTTCTTCGATGTCCCTGATGCGCTGTTCCTGAGCCGCTGCGTCCTCACTGATGCGCAGTTCTCGATCATCTGCGTCCTTCTTCTCTTGTCTTTGGGCCGCGTACTGCAAGAAAGCAACAGCCAATGCTAGGACTCCAGAGATGTTGATAAGGGCGGCTGCGGTGGTCAGTGCGTCCTTGTATGGAGTCCAGTCGTAAGGAAAGGCAAAACAGAAGAGCAGCACGATAGCGACCAAGATACCAGCGACCACGATGACCCAGAAGGTAGTCCCCCTGTGCTTCGAATCATTCTTCACGTGCACATCTCCTTCGGCGCGGGAAAGTTCCGCGCCTGCTGCCCGATGTGGTTCGGCTCTTCTCAGAACACTGACGATCTGGTCGACGACGGCGACGAGGTTTCTGACGCCAGCAGCGAGCAACGACTTATGGAGCTACCTACGCACCTCTCGCTCCTCGTCCGGGCCGCCTTGCCAGTGTGGGAAAGCCGCGGAGTGTGGTTGGCCCCGCTCAGGTCGGCCCTGAGGGTGCACAAATCGCCCTGGGCGGCCCCGAACAGGTTATTGAAAGCCAGCCACAAGGGTTTTGTCTGACAGTGTTACCCTTCGGGAATATGACCAAGCAGGAAAAGTTGGTAGGACCGGCCACAAGGCACTAACAGGTGCAGAACAGATGTTATTGAGAAGAAACTGAAGCGGCCACTTTGGCTCGCGCGCTGAGTCACCCAGGCAGACTATCTAGTGAGAGACGCGTTGCACACTGGCACCCAACTGCCTGTCCAGAGGCAGTATACGCACTCTACCATGCTTCGCCGTCTGCACGGAGTCGCCAGCTAGTGACACTTCCATTTGTGTGGTATAGACTGGAAACGAATGATGTCACTTGCCCCGGCGACAGCGTGCCATTATTGGCGTTATCGTACTCACACTGGCGGACACGCCCCAACGAGTCGTATAGTGTTGCCACAACTTGAACAAGGCTCAGCGTACGCGAATCGTCGTTCCGAATCTGTCCAACAATGCGATACTCATCGGCTGCACGGTATGACCCGCTCGTGTTGAACGTGGTAAGGCGCGGATATGGATCGCCGTCACGCCGATAGGCAACGTCCTCGAAGCGATAGTATGCCCAGCCAGGTGGAGGCGATGTCACAAGAAGCCCGAAGCACATCGTCTCACCTGCTGGAAGCTTGCCTGAGCTTGTGGCAACATAGCCTGAGGCGGAATCCAGAAACGTGCCTTGGCTGTCATAGAAGAGTGCTGTCACCTTAACATACTCCAAGTTCACTGACGACGTATTTCTCACCTCTCCAACAATGCTTAGCCAGCCGAAAGAGCGTGTAAAGTACGTGTGATTGGCCAACACATATGGAGTTGCCTCCAATGCTGGAGTTGAGGTGCGTGTGCTTGTTGAGGTCCTTGTTACCGTCCGCGTCCGCGTCGGCGTGTGGGTGGATGTAGACGTCGCAGTTAGGGTTGGCGCCTCCGCGGGAATTTGTGTCGGGCTAGCTGTTGGTGTCTCGGTCTGCGTACTGGTAGAAGTCGGGCTGGCCGTTGGTGTCTCGGTCTCTGTACTGGTGGAAGTCGGGCTGGCTGTTGGTGTCTCAGTCTGTGTACTGGTGGAAGTCGGGAT
This sequence comes from uncultured Ktedonobacterales bacterium, assembly GCA_964402955.1. Classification (GTDB taxonomy): domain Bacteria; phylum Chloroflexota; class DTOL01; order DTOL01; family DAOUCN01; genus CAYOEZ01. The sequence continues at coordinate 31,850 of CAYOEZ010000013.1, forward strand.
GGTCGTTGGTGTCTCGGTCTCTGTACTGGTAGAAGTCGGGATGGCTGTTGGTGTCTCAGTCTGCGTATTGGTGGAAGTCGGGATGGCTGTTGGTGTCTCAGTCTGTGTACTGGTGGAAGTCGGGATGGCTGTTGCCGTCTCAGATGCTAGCGCCGTACTGGTCGGCGTCACCGTGATGGCGACGCCGGTTGGAGTGCTCTCCAGCGTGGCAACGGGTGTATGAAATGGAACGACGTCTAGGGCCGAAACGACAAGCGGCAGATATACGACGACCGATTGAGTCTGAAGGGTGAACGGTGGACGGTTATCTCGCGCTGGTACGGGTAATTGGTGAGCCATTGCACCAGTATTTCGTGGGTCTGTGGATGCTGAGGCCGCTAGGAACATCGCAATGAGGAAGTAGCACGCTAGGGCGACCACGAGCACGCGCTTGCACATCGCTTTCTCCTTCTAATACTACTACCGTACATAGCCCTGCTGTCATTCTGAGAAGCGCCCTTTGCGACGAAGAATCTCTCATCTCGGCGCACAGAGATGCTTCGGTCGCACAGAACGCTCCCTCAGCATGACAACCCTCTCCAAGTACGGTAGTAGTACTAACAGTGGTGCTAGCGCCGCTATAGGCAGCCCGCCTTGTAGCGGCGGCTACTGTCGACGGACGACGCTCCATATTACCACATTAGCGAATTGCTTCCCTGTTCGTCCAGTACTCCCGCGAATCCCCACTGCGACGGACCTTCAGCAGACCAATCGTGGAGTCCAAACTGGACACCTGCTCACCAGAGTTGAACTCAATACAAGAACTTGAGATGAACAGGCTAGCGAAAGCAGTAGAATCCTTCTGAACTGAGTACTGAACCAACCTCTCGAAAACAGCTTGGCTCGAGCAGCCGAACCAATCACTGCCAGAGATACTGCTGCCGGTATTCCCAGAGCTTGAAGGTGGACGAGTCGGAACAGATGTCGCGTAGATCATGGGCGTGGGAGCAGGTCTGGTGGCCGGCGTAGGAGTGTCATAGGCTGCCTTGTTCCCAGGACCAAAGACTCCCAGCACACCCCCAAGAATGATCACACCGAGAGACGCGACGAGCAGACACAAGCCGATATACCAAACGGCTTGAGGGATCACAACACCTCCTCCGGCCACCTGGGGAGGTCTTCCGTCCAGCCGCACTTGTGGATGGCGGGGTCGATCAGCTTGGCTCGAGTATCCGCTTCGTTGAGAGTCATCTATCATCCTGTGTCAGACGCATGACACTGATTGGCACGGTAAGGCGCGGTGACGGGGCTGGCAACATCGGGATTTGCAGACATATTATAGCAGCAACGGGGGAGGGAGGCAAGGGCTGGCAACGGATTGGGAGCACGGATGACGCGGAAGCACACGGACGGGGGGCGACGGCGCTAACCTCCAGTCAGCGGTATCACGCTCTGGGCGGTGACGCTTACGCCGCGGACGATGAGCACGGCGCCGAAGCAGGCCGCGCGGGACAGCAGCGAGTTACAGGCGAAGCAGCGCCCAAAAACGATACTCCTGGGCTGTCTTTGTACCAACTCTCACAATCTCTTGCAGCACTGACACTGCAACTACCACTGCTCCGACCCGCTGGACGCTGATACAGGCGCTCCCAGTTCGGGCGGACGCACCAACAAGAGCGGCAGCCCGCCATGGCGTACAACATCCAGCGCAACACTACCCAGCAACATCTCGCGCAGACCGGTGCGACCGTGTGTCGCCATGACGATCAGTTGTGCGCCGGCAGTCTTCGCTTCGTCAAGAATCGTCTCGGACGGAAAGCCGACGCGCACCACATGCGTCACGGCCAGCCCCTCAGCGGCCAATCGCCCCGCCAGGTCTGTCACATACTGCTTGGCTTCCTTTTCACCATCGTCTATGAGCCGCTCGCCGACGTCGCTGACATACGGCTGGCCCAGCAGCGGGTCGGGATAATAGCCGAGGGAAGGAACAACCACGCGCAGCAGCACAAGCGAGCCGGCGAGCGCACGCACCAACGTCAGGGCATGGGGCAGCGCGGCTTCGCTGAATGCTGAGCCATCGACTGGCAGGAGCACAGCAGGCGTTGCAGAGGCCGCTGCCAGACGCGCTAACGGGCCGGTGGGGCGGACAAGGAGCACCGGAACAGAGCTCCTGGCAAGGACCGCTTCGGCCACCGAGCCATACACCCACCGCCCCAGGCCGGAGCGCCCATGCGTACACATCACAACCATGTCGGCATGCCTGACCGTTATCTCAGCCAGGATGCCCTCGGCCGCCGCCGCGTATGGCACGGCCGCCTCGGCGTTGATACCCTCGGCCAGCAGGCGGCTGGCAACGCCGGCCAGATAGGTTTCGGCGTCTGCCACGACCTTGCGCTGCGCTTCTATCGCATCAGTACCCGGCGCCACGGTTGTCCAGGCTGCGCGCACGAGCGTAACCTGCGCCCCGCTGGCTTTGGCCAGAGTAACAGCCATGGGCAATGCTCGCTCGCCAAAATCCGAGCCATCGAGCGCAACAAGAATATGACGATACATGTCGACCCTCCTCCCTGGTGCCCAACACCAGGCGATCCTCTCGCCAGCGGGCGCCGGGCACGATGCCCGGGCTACGACGACGACCGTGACCCCGGCGACTCCTCCGAGATCGCCAGTTTACAGATGACTGCCCCCACAATAACCAGCGCCACGCCAAGCCAGAAGCCCAGCGACGGCGCCACGCCAAGGACACTCGCCGAGACCAGCGTCGACAGCAACGGCGCCAGGTACGATATCGACGCCAGCAAGGTGATATCTCCTTTGCGGACTCCCACATCCCACAAGAGATAGGCCAGCAGCCCGGGGAAGACTGCGACATAGACCAGCACAGCGCCGACCGGCAATGACCACGTGGCAGTCTCATGGACAAACAAGCGCAGAATCGTCAGCACCACACCGCTGGCCAGCAGGAAGATCGGCACTCCTCCCGTTGTGCTGGCGGCGGCCCACCGTCTGCTCAAGTTGGAGTAAAGCGCCCATGAGATAGCTGCCACAAGGGCAAGTGTGTATGGCACATATGCTCCACTCTCTAACAACGCCTCGCGCAGCGACACGCTCTGACCCAGCCCGGCCGCCAGCCAGACCCCGGCCAGCGCCAGGGCCATGCCTGCTATCAAAGGCGGTTTGGCCCTGCGCCTGAGAATCGGAATAGAGAATGCCAGGCTGAGGCTGGGCCACAGATAGTTGATAAGCCCAACCACGATAACCTGCGGTCGACTGCTCGCCAGGCCGATCGCTGCGTAGAGGCAGACCATGTAGACAACAAACAGCGATCCACAGACGACCAGGTATGTCTTTGTCAACGACCGCATGCCCTGCAGCACGCCAGGGCAGCGCCACACATAGACACAGGCCAGAATGCCGGCCAGCGAATAGATGCATGCGGCGGAAGTGAGCGTGCCCAACGCTTCGGTGAGGCTGCGTGAAAACGCAACCGTTGTACTCCACAGAACAATGGCCAAGACCCCGAGCGCTGTGTTTGCCTTCATCATCCGTCCCGTCGATGTAGATTAGCGATGAGCATGCATGGCTGCTACTCAATTCTACTCTATCCCCCGCAAAATGCAAGCGGCGCACATGAACAGCAGACATTTCAAGATAACGACGCCCTTGCAAACCACAGAGTCACAGAGGACACAGAGTGAACCGCTAATGGGTACGCCTGCGTCCAGTTTCCATCGGGAGGCGTCAAAGCGACCGGCCAAGTGATGTTCTCCGTGCCCTCTGTGCCTCCGTTCCTCCGTGGTGAGTACAACACACTATCTTGAATTGTCTACATAAACAGAGCACCCGGGTTCTCGGATGAGAACCTGGGTGCTCTGTTTGCGGAGGCCAGAGGCCCCCTGGTAGCAGTGTCCCTACGACTGGTCAAGTATCACAATCACGGCCGGCAGCCAATTCGTATGCAAAAAAAGATGTGGGGTATGCTGTACCCTGCATCTCATACGACGTGTGGGCGACGATCTCTTGTGCTACGCTTGTGGCATGTCCCCATAGGCCTCATCGAGCAGCTTGGCGATATGGACGACGCGCGCCGGGTTACCGTTGCGCTGCAAGCCCTGGCCGATCTGCATCATGCAGCCGGGATTGTCACTGACGACGATCTCGGCTCTGGTGGCATTGATGTTGTCGACCTTCTCATCCAACATGATGTCGGCGATCTCGGGGTGGACGAGGTTGTAAATGCCGCCGCTGCCACAGCAGCGATCGGAATCCTTCATCTCGACAAACTCCAGCCCGGGGATGCTCTTCAGAATGTCACGCGGCGCCTTCTTGATCTTCTGTGCATGGGCCAGATGGCACGGCTCCTGCAAGGTAACACGCGCGTTGATCGCATGCGTGGGGGCAACCAGCGGCAGACCGGCCAGAAACTCGGTGATATCGCACACCTTGTGTGCAAACTCTTCAGCCCGCCTGGCATAGGTAGCGTCGTCCGCCAACAACTCGCCATACTCCTTGAGCATGGCTGTACAACCAGCCGCATCGGAGATGACGAAACTGACATTCGCCTTCTCGAAGACGTCGATGTTGCGCCGCGCCATCTCCTTCGCCTTGGCACGCTCGCCGAAGTGTGCGTGCAGAGCGCCGCAGCACACCTGGCCATCAGGAACCACCACACGACAGTTGTTGCGGCTCAGGACACGCACGGTCGCCGCCTGCGTCTCGCCAAAAGCCAGCGGCATGATGCAGCCCGTCAGGAAGCCGACCCGGTACTTCTCCTGGCCGACAGGCGCGATCTCACGGCTGCTCGGTGGCGAGTAGAACTGCTTGAGCGGCGGCAGGACACCCTCCATCGATCCCATCAGCTTGGGGAAGAAGCGCAATATCCCCGTCTTGTGCACGATGAACTGGATGCCAAGTTTCTGATAGAGCTTGAGTCCCCAGCCAAACGCCCGCATGCGCAGGGGATGCGGCACAAGCTGCTCGAAGGCCAGCCAGCGCACGACCTTCTCCACGCCTGAAGGCCGGCGCTGCAGCGTAATCTGCGCTCGGGCCAGCCACAGCAGATGTCCGTACTTCACGCCCGATGGACAGGCCGACTCACACGCCTGGCAGGACACGCAGAGGTCGAGATGCTTGATCATGTCGTCGCTGATAGGGCGCTCTTTCTCGGCCACGTCGCGGATCAGGTGCAGCCGGCCACGCGGAGAGTCCGCTTCCATGCCCAGGATGCGATAGGTCGGGCAACTCTGCAAGCAGAGCCCGCAATGGATGCAGCGCATCAGGTCTACATCGGTGGGCACATCCTTACCGACAAAGCCGACTGCTTCGGGCACGTACGACGTCGCTAGCTCTGTCATTCTATAGACCCCCGACGAATCGTCCAGGATTCAGGACATTGTTGACATCGAATGTTTGTTTCACACGTTGTGTCAGCGCATCGGCCCCGGCCGATCCCCACACGCTCATGCGCTCTTTCAGCAGGCGCGGCCCACGCTCAACAACCAGGTTGCCGTTCCACTCATTGACCACCGCCAACAGGCCAGCGACCGCATCCATGCAGCTTTCCGGCGCGCCGGCCAGATGGCAGAAGATCGTTGCTGCGCCAGGGAAGGCGAGTGCGGATGCTGTCACGCCCTGGCGCGCAGCGATGTCCTGGGCTGCGGCCAGCACATTCTGTGCCTGGGATGGCGCCACGCCGATACGCACGAGCACGCCCTCGCCGCCGCCAATCGTGTTCGGCCAGTCGCGCACATTGGGCCAAAACGTCTCCTCAGCCTTGTCGATCTCAGCCACAGCGCTGCCCTGCGCCTCTTTCAGCGTCTCGAGCGCACGCTGCAGTTGCGGCGTCACCACCACTGCCTGGCCGCCCAGACGCACGGCAACCGTGTAGCCGTCAGGTCGTCCACTCAGCGCCGCCGGCGGAGCGAGGACCAATGACCACGGCACAATGCGCGCCATGCGCAGTGCACGCGCCGCAGCCGTTGCCGCGGCCAGCGTGGCGAATCTTGCGGCCGCCGTCACCATCGACTTGGGCAGTGGCGCGACTTTGAACGTGGCCTCAACGATGACGCCCAGCGTGCCAAAGGCGCCGATGTGCAGACGGGTCATGTCGTAGCCGGCAACATTCTTCACCGTACGGCCGCCCGCTTTCGCAATCGTGCCATCGGCATAGACGACGACCGTGCCCAGAGCAAAGTCACGCGGCATGCCGAACTGGTAGCGCAGCGGACCACTGGCATTGGTCGCCAGAACCCCACCGACCGTGGCGCGCGGCGGCAGCGGCGGGTCAAGCGGCAGCATCTGGCTGCGCGCGGCCAGCAAGGTCTGCAACGTAGCCAGCGTCACGCCGGCCTGTGCAGTGACAGTCATATCCTCCGGCGAATAGTCGATAACCTTCGCCAGACGGCTCATGCTCAGGACGATGTCGACCGCACGCGGCGCCCCGCCTATGCTCATCATCGTGCCGCCGCCCCGGGGAATCACGGCAAGCCCGTTGGCATTGGCAAACGCCACCACGCGCGACACCTGTTCGACCGTCTCCGGCGCCACCACAGCCGAAGGGACAACGCCGTCTATCGCAAACCGGGGCAGTTCGGCGGCGGAAGCCATGCCCGCTGCGCCGGCGATCTCTGCAAGCTGTGCTGCTATGTCCGTCTTCACGTCACGCATGCTTGACACCTACCTCGTTGTATGTCTGGGCTTCCTGTGCCTGCGCGAGGGGGGAAGTCCTCGCATATGCCTGATGCCGCGCGCCCGGGAATATCTTGCCGGGATTCATGCTGCCTTGCGGGTCGAAAACCGCCTTGAGCCGGCGCATCTGCTCCAGATCGCCGTCATTGAACAGCCAGGCCATGAAGTCCTGCTTCTCGAGACCCACGCCATGCTCGCCCGTAATGGTGCCGCCTAGCTCGACACACTTCTTGAGCAAATCGCTGCTGGCCGCGCGCACAATGCTGATGACACCGGGCTGGCGAGGATCGAACGTGACCAGCGGGTGCAAATTACCGTCGCCGGCGTGCAGAACATTGGCGATCCTGAGGTTGTACTTCTTGCTCACTTCCAGCGCATAGTGCAGCACCTCAGGCAGGCGCGAGCGGGGCACAACGCCATCCTGCACATAGTAACTCGGCGCAATCCGCCCCATGGCCCCAAATGCGGACTTGCGGCCTTTCCACAGCGCAACATGCTCATCGACGCTGCGCGCCATGCGCATCTCGCCCGCCCCAAACTCACGGCAGATAGCCTCGATCTCGGCGGTCAAGGCGTCCAGGCCATCGGCGTAACCGTCCACCTCGATCAGCAGGCCGGCTTCAGCATCGGGAGGATAACCGGCGTGAACCGATTCTTCGACAGCGCGCATCGTCAGCGCGTCCATGATCTCCAGCGCCGCCGGCACCATACCGCGTGCGATAATTGTGGAGACGGCACGGCCTGCATCTTCGAGGGCGCCGAAGATCGCCAACAGCGTGCGCGCGTCCGTTGGCCGCGGCAAGAGGCGGACGGTGATCTTGGTGACGATACCCAGCGTCCCCTCGGATCCGATCATCACGCCGCGCAGATCATAGCCCGGCATGTCTGGGGCGATCCCGCCCAGCGTGACGAGACGCCCATCGGCCAGCACAACCTCCATCCCCAGGACATGGTTGGACGTCATGCCGTAGGCCAGGCAGTGCGGCCCACCGGCGTTCTCAGCGACGTTGCCGCCCAGCGTGCTCACCGTCTGGCTGGACGGATCGGGCACAAAGCACAGGTTAAAGGGCGCAGCCGCGGCAGTGACATCGACATTGATCACGCCCGGCTCAACCACCGCATAGCGGTCCTCAGCATTGATCTCCAGTATACGGCGCATGCGCGATGTCCCAATAACAATGCCCCCCATCACAGGCACCGACCCGCCCGACAGCCCCGTGCCTGCGCCACGTGGCACAACTGGCATGCCAGCCTGAACCGACAGGCGCACAACCTGCTCGACCTGTTCGGCTGAAGTCGGAAGCACGACGACCTGGGGCGCATGATGCTCAATCGAGCCGTCATACCCATAGACTGAACATTCTGCCGGGCTCGAAAAAACCCCTGCCTTGCCAACGATCGTCTCTAGCTCTGCAACCAGATCCTGTAGCTCCATTGTCCGCCCCTTTGTACATCCTCCGCGGTGAGGACGTCCACAGTCACATCTATGTGTGTGCTTTGGCTATCTCCTGCTTCGGGAACACTTTGCCGGGGTTCATCACTCCCGCGGGATCAAAAGCCTCACGCAACTTGATCATCTGCGCCAGGTCAAGCTCAGAGAACATCCAGGTCATCAATTCCTGCTTTTCCAGGCCCACGCCCTGCTCGCCCGTAATCGTGCCCCCCATTTCAACACAGCGGCGAGTGACCTCGGTTCTGGCCTGGATGACCGTGTCCATGATCCCCGCTTGCCGCGAGTCAAACAGAATGTTGGGGTGCAGGTTGCCGTCGCCGGCATGAAGCATCGTGCCGATCTTGACGTTGTACTTCTTCGCCACTTCACCGATGAAGTGCAGCGCCTCAGGCAAACGTGAGCGTGGCACGGTTGCATCCTGCTGATACTTGTTGGGGGCAAGACGCCCGATCGCTCCGGCGGCGCCCTTGCGCCCCCTCCACAGGGCCACCCGTTCTTCCTCCGTACGCGCAAAGCGCACTTCGCGCGCCCCATGTCTGCGGCAGACCACGATCATCGACTCGGCCAACTCATCGAGACCATCGGGCAGCCCATCAACTTCCATCAGCAAGACGGCGCCGGCATCGTCGGGGTAACCCAAATGATTGGCAGCCTCCACGGCGCGCGCGATCAGGTTATCGACGATCTCCGCCGCTGCCGGGATGATACCCTGGCGCAGCAAATCGGTGACCGTCGCGCCTGCATCCTCGAGTTGGTCATAGATGGCTACCATCGTGCGCGCATCCTCAGGCCTGGGCATCAGGCGCACCGTTATCCTGGTCACAATGCCAAACGTGCCTTCAGAGCCGATCACGACACCGCGCAGGTCATAGCCCGAAGCGTCAGGCGCCACGCTCCCCAACTGAACAACCGCGCCGTCGGACAGAACAACTTCCAGGTGCATAATGTGATTGCTCGTCAGGCCGTAGAGCAGGCAGTGCGGGCCGCCGGCGTTCTCCGCCACGTTGCCGCCCAGCGTCGAGACCGTCTGGCTCGATGGATCCGGCGCATAATAGAGGCCGTGGGGCGCCGCCGCGGCTGTCAGCTCGGTATTGATCACGCCGGCCTCAACCACTGCATAGCGGTCTTCGACATTGACCTCAAGAATGCGCTTGAGGCGCGACGTCACGATCACCACCCCGCCCAGAATCGGTATCGATCCGCCCGACAGGCCTGTTCCTGCGCCACGCGCCACAACCGGCAGGCCCGCCTTTGCCGCCAGCTTAACAATCTCGGCGACCTGTTCGGTCTTGCCTGGGAGCACAACCACATCGGGCAGATGCCGGTCATGTCCGGCGTCATACGAGTACATGTCAAGGTCAACCGCGCCTGAGAGCACATTGTCTTTGCCCACCACTGCTTGCAGGGCGGCGACAAGAGAACGGTCCATAAACCCCTCACTCCAGAGGCACGAGAGGCGCCTCACGCCGAGACATTTCAAGATAACGACGCTCCTGTAAACCACAGAGCCACAGAGGACACAGAATGAACCGTAAATGGGTGCGTTCGCGTCTGCTCTGCATCGGGAGGCATCAAAGCAACCAGCCAAGTGATGTTCTCCGTGCGCTCTGTGCCTAGTGGGCGGCCACATGGATGCTGATATGTCATGCTGAACGGAGTGAAGCAGCTCAATATCCCGCATAGGAGATTCTTCGCTGCGCTCAGAATGACAGCCATCATATTCCGTGTGGCAAGCCACTAGCTTGAAAATGCGTCTGTGGAGTGCGACGAATCCCTTCGTCGCTACGACGAC
>CAYOEZ010000014.1:0-41164 GCA_964402955.1 uncultured Ktedonobacterales bacterium
GCATAAGGGTGTTTGGACACGGGGCGCCGGAGTGTCACGGTTACGTTGATTGTGACGCCTTGACACGCTGATACTATGAGACTTTCGACAGGAGATGGGGAATTGGCCGAGACGATCACAGTTTCGATTGTTGGTGGGTCCGGGTATGTGGGCGGCGAAGCGCTGCGCTTGCTGCTCCAGCACCCTTTTGTGCGCGTCGGGCAGGTGACATCGGAATCCAACGCCGGCAAGTTCGTCCATTCTGTACATCCCAATCTGCGCAAGCAGACTGATCTGCGCTTCACCAGCCTAAACGAGCTTGCTGCCTGTGACGTGCTCTTTCTCTGCCTGCCGCACGGCATGAGCATGGGCCGCATCGAGCAGTTCAAGGCCATGGCGCCGCGCATCGTGGACTTGTCGGCCGATTTCCGTTTGCGTGATCCCGAGGATTACCCGCGCTGGTACGGCCACCCGCACGAGTCGCCGGCCATGCTGAGCCAGTTTGTCTATGGCATCCCTGAGCTACACCGCACTGAAATCGCCAAAGCGAGCTACGTGACGGGCGCAGGCTGCCTTGCGACGGCTTCGATCTTGGGGCTGTATCCGCTGTTCAAGAAAGGGCTTGTCGAGCCAGTTGTGTTCATCGAGGGCAAGGTGGGGTCGTCGGCTGCGGGCAATGAGCCTGGCCTGTCATCGCACCACCCCGAGCGGGCGGGGGCTGTGCGCTCATTCCAGCCCACCGGCCATCGCCACAGCGGGGAGATCATCCAGGAACTGACCTTTGGTGGAGCAAAGCCGACCGTTCACTTCTCGGCGACGTCGGTCGAACTGGTGCGCGGCATCCTGGCGACAGCGCACGCCATGCTGAAGGATGATCTGGCTGATAAGGACATCTGGCAGGCCTACCGCGAGGTCTACGCAGCCGAGCCGTTTGTGCGCATCGTCAAAGACCGCAGCGGCGTCTATCGCTACCCGGAACCGAAGATCCTGGCCGGCTCCAACTACTGTGACGTTGGATTCGAGCGCGATCCACTCTCGCGGCGCGTTGTCGTCATGTCGGCGATCGACAACCTGATGAAGGGCGCGGCCGGCAACGGCGTGCAGGCCATGAATGTCATGTTCGGCTGGCCCGAAGCGACGGCGCTGGCGTTCCCGGGGTTGCATCCGGTGTAGGGGGGGGAGGTTGGAGCGTCAGGTAAGGATACCTGACCTATGCAATTACGAGTGTGTCCAAGCGTAGGTCACGCATCCTTGCGTGACGGTGTGTTGTGGATCGTGAGCGACGGAGTGTGTCATGCGAAGCGGCGGACCTGTGACGCCCGATCACTACGCGACGCTGGACTACATGGCGTCGCTACAGTTCCGCCGCGTCAAGGACCTCTTCACTCAAACCCCTGGCATTGGCGATGTTTATTTCCGCCCCCGGCGCGACGGCGTCGTTGTTGTTGATCTCCACCCCGACTCGGTGAAGCCCCATATCGGCCTCGGTGATGAGTATCTGATTCGCCGTGGGTCAACGGTCAGCGATCTGCTATCCACGATGCCGGCCCGCGCTAACTTCCTGCGCCAGCAGCGCGCCCAGAAAGACAAGCCCTCGCCTGAGTTCCAGTTCGAGACGTCATTGATGCGCGGCGCTCAGGCGCAGGCGCTGCGGCTGCCCGGCTTCCCGTCCGGCCTCTGCTTTGTGACCAGCCAGTGGCGCATCGATGGCCTGGGCGGACGGCCGAAATTCGTTGACCTGGTTGCGCTCGATCTGCGCAGCCGCAGCTTCGTGCTGATCGAATTGAAGGGCAACCCGGACCCCGCCGCGTTGCAGCAGGCGGAGCCGTATCTGGAGTATTTCAAGCAGAACAGCGCTGAGCTCAGCCCATTCTTTGCTCAGATGGCAAAGGTTATGGGCATCCTGTACAACCGTCTGGAACTGGCGACGCTCGATCCAAAGACCGCTGCCGGGTTCAACGCCGTCCTTGCTGCCTGGCCCGATGCCGGAAAGCAGATCGTGGTGGTAGGAAGCGAGCGTTTGCTCAACCTGCCGCCGCGGTCGTCCTCATTTTGATATAGTGAGGAACTGCCAGAGAGAGGCGCATCATGTCACTCGCAACATTCATCGAGGCAATGCCCAAGGTCGAATTGCACGTTCATCTGGAAGGCGCGATCCAGCCGCAGACTTTGCTCAAGCTGGCGCGCCGCTACGATATTGCCTTGCCGGCGCAGACGGTCGAGGGGCTGCGCTCGTGGTACAGGTTTAGCGGTTTTCCCCATTTCATTGAAGTGTACACGCTCATCTCTTCCTGTCTGCGCACGCCCGAGGACATCGAGTTGGTGGCGCGCGAGTTCCTGGCAGGGCAGGCAGCGCAGAACATCCGCTACAGCGAAGTGACTTATACGGCCTACACGCACTTCCGCCAGAAGGGGTTGAGCTTTGCCGATCAGTTGTCGGCCATCAACCGCGCCCGCGCCTGGGCGGAAGCGACCTATGGCGTGAGAATGGGGCTGGTCATTGATATCCCGCGCGAGCTGGCGGCCGCTGAGGCGATGTGGACAGTCGATGGCGCGCTCAGCGGCATGGGCAATGGCGTCGTGGCGCTGGGTTTGGGCGGGCCTGAGGTGGACAATCCGCCCGAGAGGTTCGCGGCCGCCTTTGCGCGAGCGCGCGAGGCCGGGCTGGCGTCCCTGCCGCACGCCGGCGAAACGGTGGGGCCGGAGAGCATCTGGGGCGCATTGCAGACGCTCCATCCTGTACGGATCGGCCACGGCGTGCGCTGCCTGGAAGACCCTGCGCTGGTGGCCGAGCTGCGCGCTCGCCAGATTCCGCTCGATGTATGCCCGACCAGCAACGTCTGCCTGAAGGTTGTGCCGAGCTTTGACCAGCACCCCCTGCCGCGTCTGCTGGCCGAGGGCCTCTACGTGACGCTGGCCTCCGACGATCCTGCCATGTTCAACACCGCACTGACCCGCGAGTACGTGCAGGCGGCCGCTGCTTTTGGCATGAGCGTTGGCGACATCGAGAAGCTAGTACTCAACGCTGTGCACGGGTCGCTGCTGCCAGCAGAGGAGCGGGCGGCGATGGCCGCGCTGTTCGCAGGGGAGTTTGCTCGCTTACAGCGCGAGCATCTGGCGTAGCGGGGGACACGAAGACCCCCGCGGTCTCCAAAGACCACGGGAGTCTGGTGGGGGGCCTGCGAATCTACTCAAACAACGCTTGCACGAACTCATCGGCGTTAAACTCGTCGAGATCATCGATCTTCTCGCCTGTGCCGATGAAGCGAATGGGCAGGCCAAGCTCCTTGGTGATGGCGAAGGCGATGCCGCCTTTTGCCGTGCCGTCCAGCTTGGTCAGGATGATGCCGGTAACGGCGGTCGCAGCCGTGAAGTGGCGAGCCTGTGTCAGCGCATTTTGGCCGGTCGTCGCATCGATTACGAGCAAAACCTGGTGCGGCGCTCCTGGAATCTGCTTCTCAGCCACGCGCTTGATCTTCTTCAATTCCTCCATCAGGTTGACCTTGGTGTGCAGCCTGCCGGCTGTGTCGACGATCAACACATCGGCTTTGCGCGCCTGAGCGGCCTGGATGGCGTCGAAGACAACCGCCCCCGGATCTCCTCCACCCTGTGTGCTGCCGATCACTTGCGCGCCCACGCGCTTGCCCCAGATGTCCAATTGCTCGCCGGCGGCGGCGCGGAAGGTATCGGCTGCGGCCAGCATGGGTGTGCGCTTCTGGTTCTGATAGTAGCGCGCCAGCTTGGCGATGGATGTCGTCTTGCCCACGCCGTTGACGCCGACAACGAGAATCACCTCGATCGGTGGCCGCGAGGCGAGCGCAGTGTTGGCGGCCGCCGGGGTCAGGAGTGCAACCAACTCCTGGCGCAAAGCCTGCTGAATGCTGGCTGCGTCGCGCAGCTTCTCTTTAACGGCTCGAGCCCGCAACTTCTGCACAAGCTCGACGGTGGTTTGCACGCCAGCATCAGCCTCGATGAGTAACTCTTCGAGGCTGTCCCATATCTCGGGACCTGCATCGCCACGGCCAAGGATGGCGCCGATACGGCCAAAAAAGGACTGGCGCGTGCGCGTCAGCCCGTCCTCGATTTTCTTCTGTCGCCCAAACAACATATGTTCCCCTCGCTGCACGGTCAGTGCCTGCATTATAGCATAGCGCGAATATGCAAACAATGTGGCACAGCGCGCCATAATCGCGTCAAGCGCCATGCTGACCCACGTAAAAACCTTACTTTCGGGCTTCGTTGACTCATGGCTGCTCAGGTGGTATACTCTGGCCACTGCAACAGGGCGTGACTTCGTTTGAGGGCGGCCCTGCGCGACACTTACGCCCATGAACGCCTGTTCGTCCCTGGCCGGATTGTCATCCGACCACAAACCAAGACGATGGATGCAAAAAGCCTAAACACACTGGAATTGCCAAAAATTCTGGCGAGGCTGGCGGACTATGCCAACTTCAGCGCCAGCAAGGCGCTTGCTTTGGCCTTGACGCCGACGAGCGATCTGGCAGGCGTGCAGCGCCGCCAGAAGGAAACAACCGAGGCGCGTGACTTGCTTGACCTGAAGTCGACGCTTTCGATTGCCGGGGCGCGCGATATTCGCGGCCTGGTGCGGCGGGCGGTAATCGGAGCCGTCCTGGAGCCCAAGGAATACCTGGACATTCTGGCCACGCTGCAAAGTGGGCGCGCCTTGCGGACGACGATCGCGCGCCTGGCCGACCGTTTCCCTGTGCTCAACAGCATTATCGGCCGCTTTGCCGATTGTCCGGCGCTGGAGCGCGAGATCGTGCGCTGCATCGATGAGCGCGGTGACGTTCAAGACGACGCCAGCCCTGCTCTGCGCCGCATCCGCGGCGAATTGCGCCGATCGCACGACCGCTTGATCAGCAAGCTCAACGACATGATTAGCTCGTCGGATGTGTCCGACACCCTGCAGGACCCGATTATCACCATGCGCGGCGACCGTTACGTTTTCCCGATTCGTTCGGATATGAAGGGGCGCTTCCGCGGCATCGTGCATGACCAGTCTGCCAGCGGGGCAACCGTTTTCATGGAGCCGCTGGCGACGGTGGAGCTCAACAACCGCTGGCGCACATTGCAGATCGAAGAGCAGCAGGAGATCGTGCGTATCCTGCGCCGCCTGTCAGAGCTCGTCGCCCGCTCGGCTGTAGAGCTCGATGGCGACGTGGAGGCGCTGGCTGGTCTCGATCTCGCCTTCGCCAAGGCCAATTACAGCGCCGCAATCCGCGGCGTGGAGCCGGAACTGCGGGATATTCATCAGGAGGTGAAGCCACAGGGCGATGCTGAGCCTCGCCCGGCAAGCTATCCGCTCTATCTGCGCAATGCCCGTCATCCGCTCTTGAGTGGCAACGTGGTGCCGATCACCCTTTACTTCGGCGGCGATGTGTCTGCGCTTGTCATCACCGGCCCGAATACCGGTGGCAAGACGGTGGCGTTGAAGACGGTTGGCTTGCTCTGCCTGATGGCGCAATCCGGGCTGCACATTCCGGCGGGCGAGGGCAGCGCCCTACCGGTCTTCGAGAGCATTTTCGCCGACATCGGCGACGAACAGAGCATCGAGCAGAGTCTATCTACCTTTTCGTCGCATCTTAAGATGATTATCCATGTCCTGGCGGAGGCCGACGACGACTCGCTGGTCTTGCTTGACGAGCTTGGCGCCGGCACCGACCCGGTGGAAGGCTCGGCGCTGGCGTTGGCGATCTTGCAGCACCTGCTCCATCGCCATATCATGACGCTGGTTGCCACGCACTATGCCGAGTTGAAGGCATGGGCATACACGACGGCGGGTGTTCAGAATGCTTCGGTTGAGTTCGATGTCGAGACCCTCTCGCCGACGTACCGGCTGAACATCGGCTTGCCCGGACGCTCGAATGCGCTGGCAATCGCCTCGCGTTTGGGGCTGATGGCGGAGATCATCGAGGCAGCGCGGCAGATGATCTCGCCATCTCAGATGCAGATGGAGTCGCTTCTCTTAGAGATTCAGCGCGACCGCACGGCTGCCGCAGAGGAGCGCGTGGCTCTCGAAGGCGAACGTGAGGCAGCGGCGCGTCTGCGCCACGAGATTGCTGCCGAGCGGCGTTCGATCGATGAGGAACGGCGGCGCATCTTGGCTGAGGCGCGGGTGAAAGCCGAGGAAGAGCTGCAAGATGTGCGCACCCGCTTGCGTCGCTTGATGACGGAGGCCGGATCTGGTCGCTCGCGGGCGCAGGTGTCTCAAGCTCTGCAGCAGATCAAAGAGGTGGCCGATTCGCTGCCGGCGGCGCCCGGCACGTCTGCTCTGCCGGGGCTGGCGCCAGGCGAGACGCTGGGCGGGTCTCTGTCGGTTGGCGATACCGTCTGGATTCCCAGCCTGCAATTGACGGGCGAAGTTGTGGCAGGCCCAGACCAGCAGAATATCCTCGACGTGCAGGTTGGCAGCTTCAAGACGAAGATGGCAGCCAGCGATCTTGAGAAGCGCGCCACAGCGCGCCGCGTGGAAGCGCCGCAGATGCGCGTTGCGCTCAATCCTCAGCCGGACACGTCGATTCAGATTGATCTACGAGGCTGGCGGGCGGAGGAGGTCGAGCCTGCGCTCGATCGCTATCTGAATGACGCCTATCTCGCCGGATTGCCCTTTGTGCGCATCGTTCACGGCAAGGGAACGGGCGTGTTGCGTCAGGTGGTGCGTGAGATCGTTGCCCGGCACAGCCTAGTCAAGTCGGCGCGCAGCGGCGAGGGCGGAGAAGGCGGCGAGGGTGTCACGGTTGCGACGCTGGCCGTCTAAACCGCTACCATGGTGGAAACAACACACGTGCGCATGGGGATCCGCAGATGCACGCAGATGCACGCAGATGAAAAGCCGCAGACTCGGGCAAAGATGGCAGACCAACGGTCGTCCTATCTGCGAAGCTCACCCCGTCTATCGGGTGTTGATCTGCGAAGCTCACCCCGCAGTAGAGCCTGCCCCGCCCCAGAGCCTGGCCCGCTCTATCGGCCATCGGGCATCGGGTGTCATCTGCGGATAGTCCGACGTTTCGTCCGTTCGCTTTCCATGTATGTTTCATGCTGGCATTGGTATGGGCAGTCCCGAATCTGCGAGAGAAGACGAGGCGAGCGTGTCGCTGGTTCAGTGTTGTCTACAGTGATGTACGTAGGCCTCTTGCCTTTGTGGTCGCGAGTGCGGTATAATGAATGCACCGTGGTTGGTCTTCACGCGCGGCCCCTGCAACACGTGCAACACTGGAGGCGCACTATGAGCGATGACCAGTTTGAGGAGCGTCAGAGAGCCCGACCCATGTCCAGACCGCGTAGTATCAAGCCTGAGATCACGTGTTTGTCTTGCGGGCCGCTTGTCCTGGACATGAAAGCCTTGACGGTGACGAAGAATGGCCGTGTCATCAAGCTGACTCCGAAGGAATGCCAACTCTTAACTGCCTTCATGACCCATCCGGGCCAGGTCATCGCCCCGGAGCTGTTGATCAAGGAGATATGGCACACCGACTTTACGGATGACATACGCATGCTGCATGTCCATATTCGCCTCTTGCGCCAGAAGATCGAAGACGCGCCCAGCCAGCCTGTGCTGGTGCAAACGGTGCGCCGGCACGGCTATCGTTTTGTTGCACCTGACGGCGAGGAGAGCTAGGAGCCGGTCACATGCGCTATGCGCTGCAAAATATCTACATCATCTGGATTGCCATCAGCACGGCTGGACTTCTGCAAGCACTCGCTTCGTACTATCAGTGGGATGGACTTTCGTTCTTTCGTGGGCGCAGGTGGTTGGGCTACCTCTGCGGCGTTGCGGCCGTTCCATTGTCGTACTTCTGGTTCTTTTCGCTGCAGAATCGCAACGTCCCTGGACTTGAAGGTTGGCAGCTCTTTTCCCGCTTTGCACTTGGCGCCGGCGCTGGTATCGTGTCTGTTCTTGTGCTATCGTCTGTGCTCAATGCGTCAATGGCGGGACAGAAGGTCGACGAGCAGACGTCTGTTGTGAACCCCGGGTTGGATAGTCTGCGCCACGATACCTATCTTCATCTGTTGTTACGACGTGTTGCCGCCGCCGACAAGAAGGGAGGACAGCGCTAGGATGGAGATCATCGCTGCCTTCGACGCGTGGTTGTTTCAGCAGATCAACGGCTTCGTGGGGACGTTTCCGCTGTTTGACCGCTTCATGTCGACGATGGTCAATGAGTATTTCATTACTGTTTCCCTGAGTCTGGTGGTGGTTGCCCTGTGGTTCACTGGCGGGTCGGCTGAGCGACGCCTGCCCAACCAGAAGGCAGTGTTTTATGCTATCCTGGCCCAGTTCGTGGCAAACGCGATTGTGAAGACGAACAACCTGCTCTATTTTCGGCCGCGCCCCTTTGCTGACTTGCCGGTTAACATGCTCTTCTATGAGCCGACAGACTCCTCGATGCCGAGCAACCCAACCGCAGTCGGCTTTGCATTTGCGACGGCGGTGTGGATGGTAAACAAGCGTGTGGGAGCGCTTTTCTATGGCCTGGCGACGCTTTTCGCCGTCTCGCGTGTGTACTGCGGAGTCCACTATCCACTTGACATCGTCGGTGGGGCAGTTGTGGGTAGTGTGGGGGCGGTTGTAGCTGTGGCGATTGGACGGCGCTACCTCAACACTGCTCTTGAAAGGGCCATTCAACTGGCCCGGCGTTTCTACCTGGCATAATGGCACAAAGACAAGAAGAACGGCCTGGCTCGCTCTCCTCGCCACGCACTCGCTCCGGACACAGGCGTGATGCGACGCTGCGGCGCGGGCAACAGCGTACGCCGTCGTCTGAGCAACCTGGCATGCCCTGGGGCCGGTTCCTGATCGTCCTGATTGTCATCGGCGCACTGGGCGCTGTCCTCTGGTTAGTCGTCTTCGCTGAGCCATCTCCAACCGCGCCTGGCGCGACGACGTCCCTCACATCCGTCCCTACTCCTGCCAGCCCCAGTTCTGCTGCACCGGCTGACGCACGCGAGCATCGCTGGCTGGGTCGTCCGTTGGACCGCACTGCTGTGCGCGACTTTGCCGACCGCACCTATCTCTACGGCGCCTCGAAGAACAATGCCTACCGCGTTCATCACGGCCTCGATATGGTGAACCCCACCGGCACACTGGTGCACGCCGCTGCGGCGGGCATGGTCGTCTTCGCCGGCAAAGACAGCGGCACGCGTTTCGGGCCATCGACCATCCCCAACTTCTATGGCAACATGGTCTTGATCAAGCTGAAGAGCCAGTACCGCAACCAGGATGTGTACTATCTGAACGGGCATCTGGACATAGTGCAAGTCACCGAGGGGCAGCAGGTGAACGAGGGGGATGTGCTGGGCAAGGTGGGCATGACCGGCACGGCTGACGGGCCGCACCTGCACTTTGAGGTGCGTGTGGGGGGGATGACCTACGCCAACAGCCGCAACCCTGCGCTGTGGTTGAGGACGCTGCCGGGAACGGGCGCTCTGGTGGGCAAGGTGACCGATGCAGCCGGCAAGCCAGTGGCGGGTGTGATCGTCTCTGTCTTCAAGGACATCACCGTTTCAGATGTGCAGAAATACTGGGGCGAAACGTCTACCTATACGGTCGATCCGCTCGGTAAACTCAACCCGGATGATGATTGGGGCGAGAATATCGCCATCACGGATCTGCCTGTTGGCCAATATGAGCTACGGGTAAACCTGGGCAGCCAGACGTATATGAGGCGAGTGACAGTCCGCGACGGCCAGACAACGTGGCTTACTGTGCAGGAGGGCAGCGCTCCCGAATAGGGCCACTCTGTCGCTCTGTGTTTTCTTGCAGCACTCTTGTCGTCCTTGTAGTCCCTTCGCCGTTGATAGAGGGAGGCTAGCATGTCTATGAAGAGTGACGCCCCGCCGGCGAGCGCACGCGCCCATGATGTCGGCACGGTCATCGCTGCAGAAGAAATCCTGGCGGGACGGAGCAAGAAGGGGCCGTTGGGGCGGCTGCTGCCCTTCATGGGGCCGGCTTTCATTGCTGCGATCGCCTACGTTGATCCGGGAAACTTCGCCACGAACATCCAGGGCGGGGCGCAGTTCGGCTATACGCTGCTCTGGGTTATCGTGGGTTCCAACTTGATGGCCATGCTCATCCAGTCGCTCTCGGCCAAGCTTGGCATTGCCTCGGGGCTGAACCTGGCTGAACAATGCCGCGAGCACTTCCCCCGACCGATTGTCATCATCATGTGGCTGCTCATGGAGCTGGTGGCAATTGCTACCGACCTGGCTGAGTTTCTGGGCGCTGCGCTCGGTTTCTACCTCCTCTTCGGCATTCCACTGTTGCCTGCTGGTCTCCTGACCGCTGCCGTCACATTTGTCATTCTCGGACTGGAGCGTTACGGCTTTCGCCCGTTGGAGGCGGTGATCACCGCTTTCATCGGGGTGATTGCGGGCTGCTACCTCATCGAGGTGCTGCTGGGACGTCCCGATTGGGGGCAGATCGCCTTTCACGCTGTCGCTCCGCAGTTCAGTGGTCCAGAAAGCGTCTTGCTGGCCAGTGGCATTCTCGGCGCAACAGTCATGCCTCACGTCATCTTCCTCCATTCTGCGCTTACCCAGGGCAGAATCGTGACACGTGAGCCTGGCCAATTGCGGCGGCTCTATCGCTTCGAACGCGTTGACATCGCGATTGCAATGGGCATCGCTGGTCTGGTCAACATGGCGATGCTTATCACAGCGGCGGCGGCGTTTCACACGGGCGGCTTCTCGAATGTGGGCTCGATCGAAGAAGCGTACCTGACGTTGCAGCCACTGCTGGGCCGGGCGGCGGGCGTCGTGTTTGCTCTTGCCCTCCTGGCATCCGGGCTTTCGTCGTCGAGTGTGGGCACGATGGCAGGGCAGGTCATCATGCAAGGATTCATTCGCCGCCACGTGCCGGCCTGGTTGCGCCGGCTGGTGACGATGACGCCGGCCCTGGTTGTGATTGCTATCGGTCTCGACCCGACGCGTACGCTGGTCCTCAGCCAGGTCATCCTGAGCTTCGGTTTGCCGTTTGCTGTCATTCCGCTGGTTTACTTCACGTCGCAAGCCAAGATCATGGGCGTCCTGGTCAACCGGCGGGCGACGAATGTAGCGGCAACCGTGGTGACTGCTTTGATTGTTGCCCTCAACATTTATCTGCTCGTGCAGACTCTGCTCGGTGCAGGAGGCTAGCATGTTCAAGCGACTGTTGGTTCCTCTGGATGGTTCGCGCCTCGCCGAAAGCATCTTGCCTCCGGCCCTGTACTTCGCCGGTCAGTTTGGCGCGACGATCGTTCTCTTTCATGTGATCGAAGCGAGCGCGCCGGCAGAGGTTCATGGTGAGCGGCATCTCACCGCCGACAACGAAGCGCGCGCGTATCTTGCCGGCCTGGTTGAGCGCGTGGCCCGGCCTGACCTCCACATCGAATTCGACGTGCATCCGGCGCGAGAAGCTGACGTTGCGCGCAGCATCACCGAGCACACGCGGGAATTGCAGGCCGATCTCGTCATGCTCAGCGCGCATGGCAGCGGTGGTTTGCGCGATGTGCTGGTGGGCAGCATCGCGCAGCAGGTGATCCAGCGGGGCACAGCGCCGGTGTTCCTGATGCGGCCGCCGGAAGATGGCGGAGGCGCGGCCTTCTCGTGCAAGAGCATCTTGCTGCCGCTCGACGGCTCGCCGGTGCACGAGCCTGGCATGGTGGTGGCCGTGGAGATCGCCCGTGCCTGCGACGCCAGTCTGCACTTGTTCACGGTGGTGCCGACGGCGGCCACTCTGTCGCCGGAACGCTCTGCAACGCGCGTGCTGCTGCCGTCGACGATGGCAGCGGTGCTTGATCTGGCCCAGCGCGGCGCGGTCGAGTACTTGCAGAAGACGATGAAGAGGCTGGTGGCCGATGGCCTGCAGGTGAGCGCTGAGGTGGTACGGGGCGACAGCGCGCAATGTATCCTCGATGAGACAAGCACACTGCGCCCCGATCTGGTGGTGTTGGCGACGCACGGACGCACCAACCTGGCATCGTTCTGGACAGGCGGCGTGACGCCGAAGATTCTGTCGCAGTCGACCGCTCCAGTGCTGCTCGTCCGTGTCGTGGGTGAGGAAGCTCCGCGGTGAGATTCTTGAGCGAACGCAACCCTGAGTTGGGCAACGCCCTGCTCATTGCCTTTACGGGAGGCGGAGTCGTCCTGGGCCTGGCCTTCGGGCTTGTGCTGGGTGCAAGCATGGCGGGCCTGGTGGGGGCGCTGAGCGCGGCAGTTCTCGGCGCGCTCCTTGGCGCGCTCCTCGGCCTGGTGCTGGGTTTCATTGTTCTCTTTGCAGTGCTGACGCTGCCCCTCGTGTTGGCCGCTGCCTGTTTGTGTGCTGTGCTGGGAGGGGTGATGGGGGCGGTGGTCGGTGGGCTGGCCGGCTGGAGCGGGCTGGCGGCGGGGCTCAAGGTTGGGCTGGTTGTGGGCGGGCTGGGGGGCGCGGCGCTGGGCATGGCTATTGTCTTCCACACGTCATAGTCGATTTCTCAGATTGTCATCGATGAAAACTTTGTGGGATATGTGTGGGATATATGGGATAAAGTGGGAAAACTCGTGGGATAATGTGGGATAGATAGTCACATTGACGCCGCTCTCTGTTACGTGTATAATCCGAGGTACGGTACGAAGGGGGATTCATGATCTACGATCTGATCATCATCGGCGGCGGCCCGGCCGGGCTGGCTGCCGCGATCTATGCTGCTCGGGCGCGACTGTCGACAGCCATCCTGGAGCGGGCCGTCCCTGGCGGCCAGATTGCTCTGACCAGTGTGGTAGAGAACTATCCTGGCATGGAGAGCATCTCGGGCATTGGGCTGGCTGAGGCCATGCAAAAGCACGCCGAGAAATCGGGCGCAACGGTCGAGTTCTTTACGGTGGACCGTGTCGATTTCTCAGGCAAGGTCAAGCTTGTTTATAACGATTGCGGAACTGAGATGGCGAGCAAAGCTGTCATCATCGCCACGGGCGCCGATCACGCCAAACTGGGAGTTGCGGGGGAAGAAGAGCTTGCAGGCAGAGGGGTCTCCTATTGCGCTGTCTGCGACGGATCGTTTTTCCGCGGCAAGGAAGTCGCAGTCATTGGCGGCGGCGACTCGGCGATTGACGAAGGTCTCTACTTGACACGTACGTGCAGCAAAGTGACCGTCATTCACCGGCGCGGCCAACTGCGCGCTGAGAAGGTCTTGCAGGAGCGAGCCTTTGCCAATCCCAGGATGGCGTTTGTGTGGGATTCGGTGGTGGAGCGGTTCAACGGTACGGAGGAGCTGACGTCGCTGAGCTTGCGCAATGTGAAGACCGATGAGCGATCTGACTTTCCGGCCCAGGGCGTATTCGTCTATGTGGGGCTCAATCCGAACACCGCTTTCCTGAAGGGCGCCGTGCGCATGGACGAGCGCGGCTACATCGTTACGAATGACAAGATGGAAACGAACATGCCGGGCGTGTACGCGGTTGGCGACATCCGCCCCGATACACTGCGCCAAGTCGTGACGGCTGCCTCCGACGGCGCGATCGCGGCACTTCAGGCGGAGAAGTATGTTGGAACAGCCTGGGGAGATGTTTAGTCAGGACAATTCTATGGGGAGATATGGCGCAGATGAAGATCCTTGTGACGGGCGGGGCAGGGTTCATCGGGTCGCACATTGTGGACGCGTTCGTCAATGCCGGCCACCAGGTCGTGGTGGTTGATGATCTGTCGACCGGCCGGCGGGAGAACCTCAATCCCAGGGCGACCCTTTACCAGGTTGATATTCGTTCGGTAGATTTGGAGCAGGTGTTTGCCAAGGAGAAGCCGGACGTCGTGTCGCATCAGGCGGCCAAGGCCAACGTGCGTGAGTCCATGCAGAAGCCGATTCTGTACGCCGATGTCAATGTGCTGGGCTCGCTCAATCTGCTCGAGAACTGCCGCAAATATGGCGTGAAAAAGGTGATCTATGCCGGAACGGGCGGCGCGACCTACGGTGAGCCGCAGTATCTGCCCGTTGATGAGAACCACCCGGTCAATCCACTCGATCCATATGGGGCCAGCAAGCACCATGTCGAACACTATCTGCATCTCTACTGGCTCAACTACAAGATGCCATACACGGTGCTGCGCTATCCCAATGTCTACGGGCCGCGCCAGGACCCGCTGGGCGAAGCCGGCGTTGTGGCGATATTTGCCGGTAAGATGCTCAATGGAGAGGAGTGCGTCATCTTTGGCAGCGGCGAGCAGGAACGCGATTTCGTCTATGTGGGCGACATTGCCCGCGCCAACGTGCTGGCCTACGACAAAGGCAACAACACGATCTACAACATCGGTTCGGGCATCGGCGACAACATCAATACGATCGCCGAGGAACTGAAGAAGGCGACAGGCTACACGCAGGCCATTGTGCACGGCCCGGCCAAGCTGGGCGAAGTGTGGAAGATCTACCTGAAGGCAGACAAGGCCAACAAAGAGCTGGGTTGGTATCCCACCGTCAGCCTGAGCGAGGGCTTGCGCCGTACCGTTGATTGGTTCCTGCACAACACCTAGTACTACTGCCGCACATTGGCCAACTGTCATGTGTCCACTGTAAAAAGGTCGTGTTCGCCCAACCGTCATTGCGAGAATCCCATACCGCCCCTTTGGCGGTATGCCTGACGGCAGAAACTGTCTCTGCGAGGAGCGCTCCTCAGCGACGAAGCAGTCTCCCCCGCCGCGTGCAAAGGAGATTGCTTCGCAAAGGACGCTCGCAATGACAGTGGGGAGTTTCTGAGTAGGAGCGCACTTTGCGACGAAGCAATCTCATTTCCGCTCGAAACGGGGGAGATTGCTTCGCTCCGCTCGCAATGACGGGCCCGACCATACCTTTTTGCAGTAGCCACATGACAAGTGCGGTAGTGGCACTAGCGCTGCACGCGAAACCTTGGTGCCATCTGTCCGTATAGAAGTATGGAAACGGCTCGCATTGGGCCGCCACTAGATGAAGGAGAGGGAGACAATGGGTATCGCTAAGGAGTTTGTTGATACGCTGCAGGCCAAGGTCCTGGCTGTTGTGCGCAGCTTGCAGGACCCCAATCAGCAGGTTGAGCTTGCCATCAAGCAGCTCCAGGATCTGTTGAAAGACTCGGTGACCAAGGCTGCCGAAGTTGCAGGCCAGGCCGGCCTCATTCGCGACAAGGCGTCCTGGGAGCAGAAAAACGCCGACAATTTCGCTCACTCGTCGGTCCTCGCAGTGGCGAAGGCGAGCACTGAGCGAAGCGCCGGCGACGAGAAGGAAGCCTCTGAGTATGAGGATGCGGCCCGCCAGGCGATCCAGATGAAACTGCAGCACCAGGACCTCGCCGACCAGTACAAGCAGCAGGCTGACATGCTCGATGATCAGGTCCTCAAGCTGCGCGAGGAGATCAGCAAGCTGCGACTGCTGATTGTGCAGTTGCAGGCCCGCAAGTCGGCTGTGGCAGCCAAGCAGGCGACGACGGCCGCGATTCAGAAGATCGGCCAGGTCGCTCAGGGCGCTTCTGATCTGGACGATGTCCTCAACATGTTCGAGCGTATGGAGGACAAGGCGACGCTGCAGCTCAAGACGGCCCAGGCCAAGGTTGAGATGGCCAAGGATCCGGTCGCTGAGAAGCTGGCCAAGCTGACCTACGATTCGCGCGTCGAAGAAGAAATGAAGAGGCTGCAGGGCAACTAGCATCCCTCGCTCGTGTCTGGTACGGTCGAGGGCGCACGGCGCTCGTGGTCTGGGCGCCCTCAACTGTGCCGCCATTGCGCTGCGACGGCGGCACACAGTGTCTGCCTGATCCGAGCGACGACGCTGTGACTTGGCCGGGATAGTGCGTTGCGCGATATTAACGGGTGATCTGAATGGTCGCCCCCAGCGCCAAAAAATGGTGTCAGCATGAAACAACGGGCTGTTATTTCCGCACTTGTCCTCGTATTGGCTGTCGTTGTCGTTGCCTGGCAGGTCTTGTTCCGCAGCGGCACTGGTCTATTGTCGCGCCTGCCGGATGTTCAGATCACGGTCGTGCATGCCTCGTCGCTCGATCGCTGGCTGCAAGCGGCTGCTGAACAGTTCAACAGCAGGCAGACCAAGGTTGAGGGGCGTAAGATCAAGGTACGCCTGGTCTCGATGGATGGCGTGGAAGCGATGGGGAAGATTGGCAAGGGCGAACTGACGCCCAATGTCTGGATTCCCGAGAGCACGGCGCTGCTCTTCTCCACCAACGATGACCTGCGCGCCAAGACCGGCCGCGATGTCTTCCTGACCAGCGGCGAGTACCAGCGGCGCGTCCTGGTGAGCACGTTCCTGGTGTGGACGATGTGGGACGATCGCGCTCAGGTCTTCCTCAAGAAGTACCCGCAGGTGGATTGGGACACGATCTATTCGCTCGTCACGGACCCACGCGGCTGGGCAGGCGTGGGCGGCGATGCCAACTGGGGCTATCCCAAGTTCACCATTGCTGATCCTAGCAGCGCCACCTCCGGGTTGCTGAGTCTGGTGCAGGCGAGTTACTTCTATCAAAAGAAAGTGCGCGACTTGAGCAGCGCCGATGTCCTCGATCCCGGCTATCAAACCTGGATGAAGGACATCATGAACACGGTTGTCGATTTCGGCACAGGCACGTCGGCCAATATTGTCAACGAGATTATCCTATTCGGCCCGTCGCGCACCGACGCAGCGTTGGTGGAAGAGTCATCGTATATTCAGAGCATCCAGCACGCACAGAACCGCTGGGGCAAGCTCGATATTTTCTACCCGTCGGTTGTGATGTGGCTCGACTATCCCTATGCCATTTACGTGAGCGAGCAGAGCACGGCTGTGGACAAAGATGGCGCGTTGGCTTTCCAGCAGTTCCTTGTGGCCGAGGCGCAGCAGAAGGCCGCGCTCAAGCTCGGCTTCCGCCCCGGCAACCCGGACATTGCTGTGACCGGACCTGACAGCCCGTTTACGCAGTTCCAGGATAGCGGCATACGTGTGCAGTTGCCGCGTGGCACGGCAGCCCGTCTGCCCGACCGTTCGGTGTGGACGACTCTTCAGCAGTTCTTCAATCGCGTTGCCAAGCGATAGTGTTTCAGCGAGAATGGAAGGGATTACCATGAGTCATGTCGTCACTCTCTCGGATTCTTTGTATGCGCAGTTGCAGTCCGAGGCGCAGGCAAGGGGCTTAAGCAGCGTTGAGCAACTGCTGGAACAATGGCAGCTCGACAAAACGAAAGCGCGTCGCCGCAAAGGAGCCGTTGCGCAGATCGATCTTTTGCGCAGGCGTCTAAAGACAGCGTATGGTGAGATGCCTGATAGCTCCATTTTCGTTCGCTCCGATCGTGAGCGGTAGGTAGCGTGCAGAGTAGCGCATGAACAGGGTTATCGTTCACAGCAGCGTTGCTATCAAGTGGTTCTTCACAGAGCCGTTCTCAGCGGAGGCTGTCAAGCTTCTACGAGCCTACGAAAAAGGAACGGTCACCCTTCTTGCAACTGATCTGATCTATGCTGAGGTCGGCAACATCGTCTGGAAGAAGCATAGATTTCAGGGAGTAGCCGCAGAGGATGCGCAGCAGGTCATCGACGAGTTCAGGCGTCTGCCGATCGAGACAACTTCCTCTGCCGATTTGCTCGCCGATGCATATCGCCTGGCGGTGACGTATCAGCGCACCGTATATGATGCGCTCTATGTTGCGCTGAGCATCCGAGAGCACGCCGTGTACCTGAGCGCCGACGAGAAACTGGTGAATGCCGTCTCTTCCGATTTACCTGATGTGGTCTGGATTGCCAAGTGGCAATAATTGAGTTGATGGGAAGCCTGTATGTCGCGTTCTAGATATTCCCGCAAAAGTCAGTCGCCCAACCTTGTTGCTGTCTATGCCCTTGTGCTGCTGCTGCTCTGCTTCGTGATCGCAGTTGTGATCTCGTCGAGCGTGCAGGGTAGAACGTCGGCGCGCACCAGCACTGATACGATTGCCATCACGCTCCTGGCCAGCCCGGAGAAACAAGGTGTGCTGGCTGGCATGGTCGATCGGTTCAACAAGAGTAAGGCGCGCGTCGAGAACCGGCCCGTGCAGATCACGGTCAAGTACATGGAGTCGGGCGAAATGCTTGACGCTGTGCTCTCAGGCCAGGAGAAGCCGGTCGCCATTTCACCCGCGTCGAGCACCTGGCTGGCGCAGCTTAACGCCGAGTGGAAGGCGCGCACGGGCCAGGAAGCGCTGATCGCCGGCAATGCCCAACAGCTCTTCGTCACACCGATTGTGATTGGCATGTGGGACAATATGGCCCGCGCCATGGGCTATCCCGACCAGAACCTGGGCTGGACGGAGATTATCAAGGCGACGCTGGATGCGAAGGGCTGGGGGGCGTTTGGTCACCCCGAGTGGGGTGCGTTCCGCTTTGCCCACGCCTCGCCCGATACGGATAGCGGCCGTCTGGCGATTCTGGCGGAGTTCTACGCTGGCGCGGGCAAGGTGCGCGGGCTCAGCGAGGCTGATCTGCAGAATCCGCAGGTGCGCGACTATGTGCGCAACATCGAGCGCGGCGTGGTGCAGTACGGCGAATCCGGCTCGGCGCTCATCGACCTGATGCGTCAGCGCGGCCAGAGTGCGCTCAGTGCCGCGGTCATGGAGGAGCAGTCGCTCATCCAGTACAACATGAGCAAGCCGCAGCAGAAGCTGGTCGCCATTTACCCCAAAGAGGGCACATTCTGGGCCGACCATCCGTTTGTGGCGTTGAATGCGGAGTGGACGAGCACCGAGCAACGCCAGGCAGCGCGTGTCTTCCTTGGCTACCTGCTGGCGCCAGAGCAGCAGCGTATGTTCCTGGCCGCGGGCTTCCGCCCCAGCAACCTGGAGATCGGGCTGGATGGTTCGCCGGTGAGCACGGCCAATGGCGCCGATCCGCAGCAACCCAAGACCTTGCTGGCGACGCCTGACGCTGCGATTCTGGCCGCGGCGCGTAACGCCTGGACGCTGACCAAGAAGCCGGCCAACATCTATCTGGTGGCTGACGTGTCGGGGTCGATGTCGGGCGACAAGATCAGTCGCGCCCAGCAGGGGCTGCTCGAATTTGTCGGGTCGATCGCTGATACGGATCAGGTCGGGTTGTACAAGTTCTCGACCAACGTGCAACGCACCGTCCCCCTGGCGGTTCTGGATAAGGCGCAACGCCAGCGCATGCAGAGCGAGGTCGATCGCATTGTGGCCGGCGGTAATACTGCGCTCTATCAAGCGGCGCGTGACGCTGTGGCTGAGTTGGTCAAGAAGAACGACAAGAACAGCATCAATGCCGTCGTCTTTATGACCGACGGCAAGGAGACGATGGGGGCCAGCAAGTCGGATCTCCTCAACTATCTCCGTGGAGTGCAGCGCGATTCCGAGAAGAGCGGTGTGCAGGTGAAGGTGTTCTGCATTGCCTATGGTTCGGACGCCGACATGAAGACGCTCAACGACATGTCCGACGCAACTCTTGGCAAGGCGCTGCCGGGTACGCCTGAGACCATCAAGAAGCTGTACAAGACGCTGAGCACGTATTTCTAGGGTTCAGGGTACAGGGTATAGGGTATAGGGTATAGGGTTCAGGGTTCCGGGGTCAGGGGTGCGGGCGATTGTGCCGGCCTTAGCCAACTATGCGATAGCCGAGTTCACTTATGCTGAATCTGCTCAAGAGTCCGGAACTGAAGATTGTGCTGCTCAATGCCCTGATGCAACCGCTGGGCGCGCTTGTGCTGGCGTTGGGCATTGTGATCGGTTTCTTTGTCTGGACGCCATTCCTGTTTATCGGCGTCGCCGGGTACGTGCTCATTTTCCTGTCGAGCCTGTCTGACCAGGTAGAGAACCAGAAGGTGGTCCAGTCTGAACTGCACCCACAGCGCAAGATCAATCTGAGCGCGCTGACGGGCGGATATCGCCAGTCGCTGCAGCAAGCCGTGACGACACAGCAGCAGATCGACGCTGCCGTGGTGCGCTCGGAGCCCGGCATGCGCGATACGCTCAAGCGGCTCACGGCTGACGTTGACGATCTGGTGGCGGCGGCGTACGATATTGCCCTCGAAGCCCAGGATGTGCAGGGTTCGCTGAGCCTCATCAACCGCGCCGATCTGGTAAACGAGATCATTCGCCAGGAACGGTTGCTGGGAGCTGCGCCAAGCGACTATCTGCGCGACCAGTATCAGGCGACGCTGAACGCCAAGCGTGAGCAACTCAACAATCTGAACGCGGTGGCGGAAGCGCTGCAACGCTGGCAGGCGCAATTGGGCCACGCCCAGGCCAGCCTTGGCGAGATCCTGACGCAAATCCTCAAGATCAAGTCGTCGGCGATCATGCAGGCGACATTCGACACTGACGGCTTCTCAGACCAATTGCGCGAACAGACAACCGCCCTGCGCCAGACGGCGAAGGCTTTCGATAGACTCAATGCAGAAAAAGTATGAGTTCTGCCCGCGCTGTGGGGGCCATCTGGACGTGGGCTATGCGCACGGCATGGCCGATGAGTTGGAGCAACTGCTCTGTCCGGCCTGTGGGTTCGTTTTCTGGCAGAACTCCAAACCGTGCGCCGGTGTTCTGGTGGTGCATGAGAGACGGCTGCTTCTCGTCAGGCGTGCATTTGAGCCATACCAGGATTGGTGGGACGTGCCGGGCGGCTTCTTGCACGATGGCGAGCATCCCGAGGCGGGCGCGATGCGGGAAATTCGCGAGGAGACCGGGCTGACCGTTCGCCTGACTGGCCTGGTCGGTATCTTCATGGATGCGTATGGGGACACGGGAGACGCAACGCTCAACGTCTTTTATACCGGCGAGGTGAGCGGTGGGCAGGAGATCGCAGGGAGCGATGCAACCGGGCTGCGCTGGTTTGCGCCGGATGAGATTCCGGGCAATGTGGCCTTTGAGTGTAATCGCCAGGCAATACGAACGTGGAAGAATGGTCTGGTGGCAGGTATTGGCGGATAGGGTGCAGGTGGAGTGTCTGATCTATGGCAAAGTTGCGAGTACTGACGGCTTTCTGCGGCGCATGTTTGATTCTCTTGACGGCATGCAGCGCTGGCGGGCCCAGCTTCAAGGGAACGATCAAGGTCGGCGTGGCCGCGCCGCTCAGCGGAGACCTGGCTGACGGCGGCGACTCCGTCGACAAGGGCGCGCGCCTGCAGGCGGAGCGGATCAACAAGCAGGGCGGGCTGCTCGGGTACAAGATCGAGGTCATCAGCGAGGACGATGAATCCGATGACGCAGTGGCCGAGGACGTTGCCGGCAAGCTGATCGCCGATGGGGTCAAGATGGTGGTCGGTCACTACAACAGCGGCCAGAGCATCGCGGCCTCGACGATCTATAACAAGGGGCGGGTGATCATGATCACGCCCACAAGCTCGAACCCGGCGCTCACGCGCCAGAGCTTGCCCTACATCTTTCGCGTCAACCCCACCGATGAGGCGCAAGGTCCGCAACTGGCCCGTTTCGCCGTCCAGAAACTGGCCAAGAAACGCATTGCTATCATCCATGATGAGAGTGACTACGCCAAGGGCTTGATGACAGAGTTCGCCAAAGCGGCGCAAGCGCTGGGGGTCACTCCTGTGCTCACCGTTCTGGCTGCAAGCGGGCGCGACGCGTACACCGATATCCTGCAGCAGGTGCAGGCTGCCACGCCTGACCTTGTCTTCGGCGCGCTCGACTATCCGGCGGCTGAGGTGGTCTTGCTCAACAAGAAGGCGTTGGGGTTGAGCAACGACTGGATATTCGGAGACGCCGTTTTCCAGTACGAGGTGATTCTGACCACCGGCTCAGCCAGCGAGGGGATCTACATCAGCTCATTCTCGCCTTCGATCCGTGGCCTCGAACGGACCGATGCGAAGGATTTTGTGAAAGAGTATCGGGCGCTGTTTGGGCGCAACCCCGGCCCGGATTCTGTCCCTGGAGCGCTGGCGCTGGATGTATGGGCGCGGGCGGTGAAGGCTGCCGGAAAGTTCGACGCTGACGCTGTCGCTGCTGCCATCAAGAAGCTGCAATTCACGGCGCCGATCACCAACCTGTCGATTGCTTATGACCAGAAGGGCGACCTTGTCAGCCCGGTGATCTATATCTCGCAGGTGAAAGACGGCCAGTTCATCGCGGTTGATACGAAGTAGAACCGGCAGAGTTGCCTCGCTCGTTCGCCTGACCCCCGATCTCGCTACTGGCAGTCGGCAGGAATTGGGGAGTCAGGGGAAGTAACTGTGGCAGCAGTGCACAGGGCGTCCTCCTTGTTGCCAACCAATTCCGGCGTCGGAACATAGAACGTAGTGGGGGAGGGGCGGCCATTTGGGCAGACGTGTACGGGCTCTGGTAACGCTAGCAGGACTGAGCGTGCGGGCTGTTCTGGTCATGTCCTTTGGCGCCATCTTCTACGGTGTGCTACGACTGATCAGGCATGCTCCGGCACAGAGGCAACGGGTACCGACTGACGGCTACCAGACAGAAGAAAGCCAGCGTGGGGAAGTCACATTTCGCCAACGTGCTGCGTTTGGTGAGCCAGAGGCAGTCCTGAACCTCGTGCAGATGCGGCAGCAACGTCGGGCGGTATTTCAAGCTCTGGTCCAACGTGGCGTCGCACTCAGCCCTTTCGCCGAATTGGGGGCCGAACGTGGCCAGACCTCGCTGCTTCTTACGCATGAGTTTGGCGCGCTTGGCGCAGCCACGGATTTGTCCGTTGACTCGCTGCAGGTTATCCCGATTCTGACCGCCCACTTCGCATACTCGGTGCAGCCCCTGGCTGTGTGCTGCGACATCTTGCATCTGCCATTTCGTGACGGGGCGCTGTCTTTCGTCTTCTGCTTTGCAACTCTGCACCATTTCGACGATTTGCGGCCTGTCCTTGCCGAGGCCCGCCGGGTTGTTGGCAAGGGAGGGCATTTCTACTTTGCGGAAGAGCCATTGCGACGCACCCTCTGTTTGAATCTCTATCGGTGTCCGCGCGCGGACAAGATGGACGGCCTGCATCGTTTTCTCAGTCGTCATGAGCTCAT
This sequence comes from uncultured Ktedonobacterales bacterium, assembly GCA_964402955.1. Classification (GTDB taxonomy): domain Bacteria; phylum Chloroflexota; class DTOL01; order DTOL01; family DAOUCN01; genus CAYOEZ01. The sequence goes on from CAYOEZ010000014.1 coordinate 22,912, forward strand.
CCAGTACATCGCCGAAGCGTTTGTTGGCAGCAAGGACGAAAGCGACTATGGAATTGTCGAGAACCAATCAATCACCTTGCGCCAGTGGGAGGAAGCGCTGAGCATCTTCGATCACTGGGAGCTGGTCTGCGATCCTCTTGTCACACGTGATGCAGCGACCTTCGAAGCGGCTCTGACGCAGTTGGGAGTTCCGGCCAACCGTGCACATCGGACAGCGGCCAATATGTTCGGATCTGTCGTGAGCGGGTTGTGCAACATGGAACGCGGGCCTGAGCCTGCCAGACCAGAGGATTTGATGCGAGCCTTCGCTTGCCCCAATTGCAGCGCGCCATTGCACTTCACCAGTGTTTTCGTCTGCCCGAGCTGCGGCGCTTTTCGCCGGCACGGCAATGTGCACATGGTCCTGCCGCGGGAAATAAATGACCGTCTGTATGGTCAGAGGACCCAGGGAGATTAAGGCTGCTGAATGCAACACCGCCAGCGCCGTGCCATGTGGGCGGGACAACAGCACGAGACTGGGGACGTAGTGTGCCAGCGCGTATGCTAATTGTCAGCGGACGTCGTCGCCCCGATACCGCGGACGTGGTCACGCCGGCGCCTCTGGCATGCACTGGCGACTTGTGATACGATGACCGCATGGCGACGGCGAGGAACGCAGGCTTGAGAAACTGGCGCAGAGACTTCTTCACGCTGTGGGTTGTGCAATTCGTCGCGGCGGCGGGCTTCACGGTTGCCAGCCCATTTGTCCCCCTGTTCATCCAGGACCTGGGCGTTAGCGGCGTACGCGAGGCTGCCGTGTGGTCGGGCATCATGGGGGCGTTCGGCGGCATTACGTTGGCGGTGGCGTCCCCTATCTGGGGAGCGGTGGCCGATCGTCATGGGCGCAAACTGATGGTGGAGCGAGCAACCATCGGTGCAGCGGTTTTTCATGCGATGATGGGTCTGGTCACGAATGTCCAACAGCTTGTTGCCCTGCGCGGCCTGATGAGCATGGTATCCGGCGTGCAGTCGGCTGTTATGGCGCTGGCAGCGACCATCATCCCGTCTGCGTCCCTCGGCTTCGCCATGGGGGCGTTGCAGACCGCCACCGCCCTCGGTAGTACAATGGGCCCGTTTGTGGGCGGCTGGATGGCGGCGGCCGTCGGCTACCGGCCTACCTTCTTCGTCACGGGACTCATCCTCTTTCTGTCCGGCCTGTTGTGCTTTGTTGCTGTGCATGAGGACTTCAAGCCATCCGCTGCCGGAGAACAGCGACAGCGCGCCGCGGCCGGGTTCGCCGACGTCGTGCGTGTGCCTGGCATGCTCGGTCTGTTGCTGGTGGTGACTATCTCCCGAGCGGCTGGCAGCTCGATGGTCATCGCCATCCCCCTGATTCTGCAGGAAATGGCGGGCGGTAGCCGCGAAGTCAGCGGGACAGCAGGAACCGTGGTGGGCCTGACAGCGCTGGCGATGGCTGCTGGCGCGATTGCATGGGGCAGGCTGGGCGACCGCATCGGCCAGCCGCGCGTGCTCTTGCTGTGCCTCGTTCTGGCGGCGCTGGTCATCGTTCCGCAGGCGCTGGTGAGTGAGCCGTGGCAATTGGGCGCAGGCCAAATGGCGTTTACCTTCGCTCTGGCCGGCTTGTTGCCGACTGCAAGCGCTCTGGTGGGCATCATTGGGCCGCGCGGCAGACAGGGCGTGACCTACGGCGCAAGCGGCGCCGCGCTTGCGCTCGGCAACGCCCTCGGCCCGACGCTGGCTGCGGTCCTGATTGGCGCGTTTGGCACACGCTCCATGTTTGTCGGCGTGGGGCTTATCCTGTTTGCCCTTCACATCGGGTTGCGTACGATGCTGGGGCAGGCTTTTACGGCGCGCCCAAACTGACGGTCGTGGGGTGTTTGTGTGGGGTGTCTGCGTGAGGTGTTGCTATGGATTATGTTCTTGAACTGGCGGCCAAAATCGGCCTCGCGCTTATCATCATTTGGCTGTTTTCACGTGTTACCATCATCCTGATCTGGCTGATTCAGCCCTTCCTGGCGGGGTTTGCGGCCGGCGTGCTGGTGGCCCTGCTTTTTGTCTTCCGCCTGAAGCGGTAAAAGGGGCGTGGCGTATGGACATTATCCGGGAGAAGATTGCACAGGCCATTGGCATTCTGAATGATCTCGATATTGACGCGTGGATGCTCTTTGTGCGCGAGACAGCCGAGATGGCTGATCCCAGCTTTGGTATGATCGCACCGGCGGCGGCAGTGTGGCAGTCGGCGTTCATCTTTGCCCGCAGCGGGGAGCGCATTGCCATCGTCGGCTCGATCGATGCCGAGATCTTCCGCCGCAGCGGGCTGTATAGCGACGTGATCGGCTACGTGCACGGCATCGGCGCTGACCTGCGGCGCGTGCTGGGGCGGCTCGACCCGCGCCAGATTGCGCTAGACTACTCGATCAGCAGCCACGCTGCCGATGGCCTGGCGTATGGCATGTACCTGACGCTGCTGCAGAGCCTCAAGGGCACGCCATTCGTGGATCGCTTCATATCGGCCGAAGATATCGTGGCCCATGTGCGTGGGCGCAAGTCGCCGGGTGAAGTTGCGCTGATAAGGGGCGCCATCAGCATGACCGAGCAGATGTTCGCCGGCCTGACGGCGGCGCTGCGCCCGGGTCAGACCGAGCGAGACATCGCCAGGTGGCTGAACCGCCGCATGTCTGAGCTGGGGGTTGGTCCTGCCTGGGACGCACAGGCGTGCCCTGTCGTAAACGCCGGGCCGAATGCGGACACCGGCCACGCCGGGCCGGGCGATCAACCGTTGCAGCGCGGGCACGTGCTGCATATCGACTTCGGTGTGCGCAAGGATGGCTTTTGCGCCGACTTGCAGCGCATGTGGTATCTGCGCCGGCCAGGTGAGCGCCATGCGCCCCTCACCGTGCAGCGCGGCTTTGACGCGGTGCGCAGGGCCATCGAGGCAGGCGCAGCGGGGTTGAAGCCGGGCGTGGCAGGCTGGCAGATCGATGACCTGGCCCGCAGCAGCATCGTGGCGTCGGGCTATCCTGAGTATCCGCACGCGCTCGGCCACCAACTGGGGCGCGCTGCCCATGACGGCTCGACGCTGCTTGGCCCGCGCTGGGAGCGCTACGGTAAGGTACCGTTGGGGTTGGTCGAGGTTGGCAACGTGTTCACGCTGGAGTTGAGCGTGCAGACGGAAGCGGGCATCGTCGGGCTGGAGGAAGATGCGCTTGTGACCGAGCACAGCTGCGAGCTTCTCAGTAGCCCGCAGACGACGATGTGGTACGTATAGAGGGGGATCGAGACGGTACGATCCTCGTCATAGACGAACGACGCCGTTGCGCCGCTGGATACGCCCGGCAGCCGGGTTTCTGTGTGGGGTGTTTGCCAGAGGTGGGGGGATGCGATGTCTACTATCCGTTATACCATAACGGGCTTTCACCACATCCCCGCCCCTTGCCGCGGCGACGGAGTTGCCGCGAGCATGTGGTCTGCGCGGTTACGGCGGCGATCCGGCATCCGGTGGGATGGGGGTTCCATCGGGAAAGGCATAAAGGTAGGAACACGCGACAATATCAACGTCTTCCCACACGTACCCCTCAGCGCTAAACGTGGCGATGTCTTTGATCCAGTGCTTGGCGTCGTTCTCCAGCACGTAGATGTGTGGGCTGTTCGGGCACTTGAGCAAGACGTGCAGTGGCCGCCCGTCGGGGAAGCGGGTGACAAAGGCGTCGCTCACCTGGTGTACCTGTGTCCATCGATAGCCAAAGTGCGTGAAGGCATTGAGGCTGCTGATCCAGCGCTTGTGGTTGTCTTCGAGGACATAGACCTGCGGCCCGCTGCCCTTGAAGACGAGGCCATCGCGCACGATCAGCGCCTTTGAGTCGGGCAGCGCCCGCGCCAGCGACAGGCCGCCCGGCAGCGGCAGGTTGACCAGCGCGATGGCGATGACGAGGACGAGCACGAGCCGGGCGATGAGCCGGCGCACGTTGCCATCGGGGGCCAGTGGCTCGCGTGCCAGATCCTCATACTGCGCCAATTGCTCCAGGTCGCTCTGCAGCAGCCCCGTTTCTGGGTCGAGGCGAGGGCGCGACGGCGTGAATGCGGGGGCTGCAGCGGGTGTGACGGCAGCCGTGGCGGCCGGAGGAGGCGGCAGCGGGGCGGCAGCGGGGGGCTGCGGCGCGACGCGGTTCTGCTGCTCCTGACGGGCCAAGACCTCGCGCAGGACGTCAAGGATGAGCTCGTCGGTGCTTGTTTTACTCTCTTGGCTCATACGATCCCCCTAGAACGTGGAAAAGAAGCCCAGTATCTCGCCGATCGAGGCGAAAATGTCGGCATAGAATGTCCCGCCTAGATCGCGGAATAGCTCGAAGGGCAGATCCGGAGCGCCAAAGAAGGGGCGCAGCGTCCAGGCCAACTGTGTGCCCACGAAGGCATAAAGGATGATCCAGAAGCGTACTAGGCGGCGGCGAGCCAGGATGCCCTGGCGGTCGGAAAGGCCCATCATGTCGGTGGCCTGGGCCAGGAACTGTGCGCCCACCGCCCCCGTGATGGCGAAAATGGCGACATTGAGCAGCTTGAAGAACTGGTAGTTGCTGGTCGTGATCAAGAAGAAGAGAACAACCGGCGCAAAGCTGACGAGGAGCACCGCCGTGACCGAAATGGCGGTCAGGATGAGGGCGAAGTTCTGTCCCAGGTTGAGTCCGGAGCCGAAGAGCAGGTTGAAGAAGTAGAGGGTGGGCAGGGTCACCACCAGTGTCAGCAAGAAGACGATAGGCAGCTTGACGGCCGAGCTGAGCGCCTGTGTGATTGAATGGCTCGAGCCGATCACCGCGCCGTAGAGGGCGAAGAAGATAGCCGATGAGACCAACATGGCGGTGCACTTGGCCGGCACGGCGTTGTCGGCGCGCAGGTCGGCAAAAAAGCGGAAGCGATTGCGGAGAATTGTTTCGATGATCAGTAGGGCATTCATTGGCCACCTCTGCACGCGATATATGAGGGCGCTCCTCACGATAGACGAAGGAGACAGCGTTGGCCTTACAAAGGGGGGCGGCCCTCACCGCATTCCCATCTCTTCCCGCGGCAACGGAGTTGCCGCGGGAACGCTCTCCGGCGCACAGACTAACATGCCCCTTCGGAGCATGACTGTTCTGCATCACAGGAGTCATATCCTGTCAAGGATTGGGTCTTGCTCTCTCACCAGATTGCCGCTTTAGAAGCGCACGTAGTCGATGTTGCGCTTCATTCAGTAGGTGTAGTCGTGATCGCCCGCAACGATCTCCCAGCACCTGGCGCGGTTCATGCGACATCTCGGCGAACGACACACCATTCACCCCGCCCCCCGCAGTCCGATCACGGGTGCCTTCAGACGAGCTTCTTGCCGCACTCGGGGCAGAACTTGGCCCCCTGTGTCTCTGCGCCGCATGACGGGCAGATTGCCACGGCGGCGGCGCGTTCGATCTTCGTGCCACATTCAGGGCAGAACTTGCCGCCTTTGACGTCGGCGCCGCATTTGGGGCAGGGGTCCGCGGCGGGCTGCACCATCGCCGTGCCGCAAGCGGGGCAGAACTTGGTCCCGACCGCGGCCAACGTGCCGTCTTTGGGGCAGCGGGCTGCTGTGGTGGCGGCGAGCTGCGCTGCCTCTGTCGCTTTCTTCACTGCGTCGCCGAGACCGAAGACGTTGGCGATACCCTTGACCACGCTTGCCGCCTGCTCGGCCTCAGCCTGGGCGATCTCGTTGGCGCGCGGGCTGTCTTCACGACAGAAGCCGCTTTTCTCATCGAAGTCCGTCAGGCACAGGATTTGATGGCAGGTCGGGCATTCGCGGAAGTATTGCTTGACCTGATCCCATGCCTTCGCCACTTGCTGCGGGGTCAGGCTGGTAACGTAGCGGGGGTCCTGGCCTGTGACGTTATCCGCCACGGCGTGGCCAAACAGGGGAATTTTGCGCAACAGGTCGCCGGTGGCTTGCCGTCCGATGTCTGAGGCGATTGTGCCTGCGATGTCCGGTTGGCTGCGGTATTCCCGATTGCATTGGTCACAGTAGAAGACCGCATATGGACCTATCCCGTCGTTGCGTGTGTCGTAGCGAGCCATTCGGCTGGGATCTGACATGGAGACCCTCCTCATCTGTGATTGCGCCGCACCGAAGCGCCAGCTCGCGGCACGCACAGTATATGCCGCGGCGGCAAAGCTGTCAATGCCTTTGCGTTCACTACCTGCATCCTGTATAATGGACTGCAGGTGACCATCGTGAACGCAGAGACCGAGCGCCGCTTGTTGGAGATCAACCGTTCCTTCTACGATCGCTTTGCCCTCCAGTTTGCCGGGTCGCGCAGCACGGGCCAGGCCAGTCTACGCCGCGTCCTGAACACGATCGGCGACGGTGAGCGGGTGCTCGACGTAGGCTGCGGCGACGGACGGGCGGCGCGTGCTCTGGACGAGATGGGGCCCAGCGTGTCGTATGTCGGGGTGGATGGCAGCGAGTCCTTCGTCACACTGGCGCGCCAGCGGGCGGAGGGGCTGCGCCGCACCAGCGCGGCCTTCGTCTGCGCCGACGTGACGCAGGCGGATTGGCTGAGCCATTTGCCGACCACACCGTTTGACTGTGTGCTCGCTCTGGCCGTTCTGCATCATATCCCCGGACAGGCGGCGCGGCAGAGGCTGGTGCAGCAGATGGCGTCACGTCTGGGAGCATCGGGTAGGCTGATTGCATCAACGTGGCGGTTCACAAGCAGCGAGCGTCTGCGCAAGAAGGTTGTGCCCTGGGCAACGGTGGACCTCGAGGAAGGCCAGCTTGACGGCGGCGACTACCTGCTCGACTGGGAGCGCGGCGGCTACGGACTGCGTTACTGCCACGACATCGGGGAAGATGAGTTGCGGCGCATGCTTGAGCAGTCAGGGCTGGCTGTGTGCGATCTGTTTCTGGCCGACAACGGGCTGAACCTGTATGTTGTCGCAAAACGCTCACAAAACTGCTTGCCAAGCGCGCCGTGGATATGATATAATTCCATGCGGCAAATGAGAACGAGACGCGGAGGGAAAAACGATGGTACGAGACGGAGTGCCCACGTTGCGCCGGCCGGGGCGGATCGGCAGCCCGGACAGCGTTTTCCTTATTCCTCTTGTAGGCAGCAGAGAAAGCCTGGTGGCTTTCTCTTTTTTTGTGTCTGGAAGGTGACGATGCGATTACCGGGACTGATCGATGCTCATGTTCACCTGCGTGAGCCGGGCGGCACGCACAAGGAAGATCTGAGCACGGGAACGGCTGCCGCGCTGGCAGGCGGCTTTACCCAGGTGCTCGACATGCCCAACAACACGCCTCCGGCGATTGATGCTGCCACGCTGCACGACAAGCGCGCCCTCGCGCAGGGACGCGTGTATTGCGACGTGGGCTTCTACCTGGGGGCGAGCAGCAGCGGGCCTTTGCCCGGTCCCGATGTGGCGGCGATCAGCGCCGGTTTGAAAGTATATCTCGATAGCACCTTCGGCCCGTTGCGCCTGACTGACCTCGGCCGCCTGCAAGACTACGTCAGCGTGTGGCCTCAGACGAAGCCGATCGTCTTTCACGCCGAGGGAACGTCGGTGGCCGTGGCCATTGCGCTGGGCGCTCTGTGGCAGCGCCCGGTGCATCTGTGCCACATCAGCCGCGCTGCAGAAATCCGCCTGATTCGTCGGGCGAAAGAACGCGGGCTGGCGGTCACGTGTGAGGTGACGCCGCACCATCTCTTCCTGAGCGAGGACGACGCACTGCGCCTGGGCGCGCTGGGCGACATGCGGCCCACGCTGGCTTCGCAAGACGACGTCGCTGAACTGTGGCGCAATCTGGATGTGATAGACATTCTTGCCACAGACCATGCCCCTCACAGCGAGGACGAAAAGCTCAGCGCCAAGCCGCCGCCGGGCGTGCCCGGGCTGGAGACGGCGCTGCCGCTTATGCTGACAGCCGTGGCGCAAGGGCGATTGAGCATGGAGCGTCTTACTGACATGATGTACACGACGCCTCAGCGTTTGTTCGGCCTACCGTCTCAGCCGGACACATGGATCGAGGTTGACACAGACGAACGCTGGTGCATTCCGGCTGCAGGCTTCGTCAGCAAATGCGGCTGGAGCCCGTTCTCAGGCCGGCAGGTGCAGGGCAGAGTGCGCCAGGTGATGCTGCGCGGCGAGCTTGTCTATGATGCCGACAGGGGCGTGATCGGACCAGCGCGTGGCAGTGTCATGTTCTGACACGCCCTTCGAGGGGTAATGTGTATCTGTTCGCCGTTGTCTCATGATAGATGCCAACAACGTAGTGGCGCTGCTTGCTGCGCCCATCCCTGCTGTCTCAACGGCGTGCATCTGGCGCAGCAAGCAGCGCCACTACGTCCTCACCACAACCGTGAACGGTTACGTTAACGTGTGCGTTTCACATCGATTATCCAATTCAGGAGGCGCCGCATGCCAGCCAATGAGACTCGGAGCAAACGCAAGAGCCGCCAGCCCTTTGGCGACCGTATGGAGAGCATTTTCTACAAGCGAGACATCTTATCGGTCGAGCAGTTTTCGCGCAGTGAACTGGAGATCATCTTCACTGTCGCCGAAGACATGCGCACCATGGTCGAGCGTGTCGGTTCGCTCGAGATACTGCGCGGACGCGTGATCGCCTGCCTCTTCTACGAGCCATCGACCCGTACCAGTTCGTCGTTCATCGCCGCCACCGAGCGTTTGGGCGGGCAGGTCATCCCGATCAACGAGGTGCGCTATTCATCGGTGACGAAGGGCGAGTCGCTGCGTGATACGGTGCGCACCCTGGAGTGTTACGCCGATGTGATTGTGCTGCGCCATCCGGAGACCGGCTCAGCCGCCGTTGCCGCCGACGTGGCGCGCAAGCCGGTCATCAACGCCGGCGACGGGTCGGGCGAGCACCCGACGCAGGCGCTCTTGGACATCTTCACCATCAAAGAAGAGCTAGGCACGATCGATGGCCTGACGGTGACGATGCTCGGCGACCTCAAGTATGGCCGTACCGTGCATTCGCTGGCTCGCCTGCTTTCCCTCTATGATGTTCGCATCAACTTCGTCTCTCCCGACATGCTGCGCGTTCCCCAGCCCACCATCGACTTCCTGCGTCAAAAGCAGATACCGATTACCCAGCAGAGCAGCCTGGATGATGTGCTGGGGCAGACGGATGTCTTGTATGTGACGCGCGTGCAGAAGGAGCGCTTCGAGAACCAGGCCGACTACGAGCAGGTCAAAGACTGCTACTCGGTGACGAATAACACCCTGCGAATGGCCAAAGAGCACATGATCGTGATGCACCCCCTGCCGCGCCTCACGGAGATTGCCGAGGAGGTCGACGCTGATCCGCGCGCCGCCTACTTCAGACAAATGGAGAACGGCCTGTATATCCGCATGGCGCTGTTGGCGCTGGTACTGGGACGAGCGTAGTGATAGGATGGAGCAGACGATGACTTTTCTGGAGAAACTGAAGCTGCGCGTGGCTGCCAGCAATAGCCTGCTGTGTGTGGGGCTTGACCCCGCGCCACAGATGCTGGCAGGCAAGGGAAGGACGCCTGCGCTCGCCGCCCTGGCCCTCAACAAACGTACTATCGCCGCCACGAAGGACGTGGCCTGCGCCTTCAAACCCAATATGGCTTTCTATGAATCGATGGGCCTGCCGGGGTTCGGCGTCCTCACCGAGACGATGGCGATGATTCCTGATGACATCCCCGTTATCCTCGACGCCAAACGCGCCGATGTGGGCTCAACGTCAGAGGGCTACGCCCGCTTTGTCTTCGATGTGCTGGGCGCAGATGCCGTGACCGTCAACCCCTACCTGGGCGGCGACGCACTGGCGCCGTTTCTGACGCGCTCAGACCGCGGCATCATTGTGCTCTGCCGCACATCCAACCCCGGGGCGCGCGAGCTGCAAGACCTGACGGCTGATGGTCTACCGTTCTACCAGCAGGTGGCGCACCTGGCGCAAACGTGGAATGCGGCGGGTAACGTCCTCCTGGTCATGGGGGCAACGTATCCGTCGGAGATGGCCTGGGCGCGCTCGTACTTCCCGGACATGTGGTTCCTGGCGCCCGGCGTGGGCGCGCAGGGCGGCGACCTCGAGTCGGCGACGCGAGCGGGCCTGAATGCCGCCGGCGATGGCATCATCGTCAGTGTTTCACGTGCCATCATGGGCGCGGCCGATCCGCACGCAGTTGCTGTTGAGATGCGCGACAGGATCAACCTGGTGCGCGATGAGGTGCGGGGCAAGGGTTCTCAGCCGCCCGCGGATGGCGCCGCTACCTTCACGACGACCCTGAGCATGAGGCAGACTGAGGATCTGGTACTGGGACTGCATGACGTCGGCTGTGTTCAGTTTGGTTCGTACAAGCTCAAGTCCGGCATCACGTCGCCGATCTACATCGACCTGCGCCGCATAGTTGCCGACGCCGGGCTGCTGCGCATGGTTGCGCGGGCCTGCGAGCGCCTTCTCACCCCGCTCATCTTCGACCGGCTGGCTGCGTTGCCCTACGCCGGTCTGCCCATCGGCACGGCGGTGGCGTTGGAGATCAACAAGCCTCTGATCTATCCGCGGCGCGAGGTGAAGAGCTACGGCACAGGCAGGGCGATCGAGGGCGTCTTCAAGGCCGGCGAGACAGTGGCCATCATCGATGACCTGATCACGACCGGGCTGAGCAAGATCGAAGCGCTTGCTCCGCTCACGGCGGCAGGTCTGAAGGTAGAGGACATCGTGGTTCTGATCGACCGCGAACAGGGCGGCGCGGCTGAGCTGGCTGCGCATGGACTGCGATTGCACAGTGTTTTGACGCTGACGACGTTGCTGGAGATTCTGCTGCGGCGTGGCCGCATCAGCGCTGAGGAGTATGCACGGGTGTGCACATTCCTGGCCGCGGAGGATAGCCACGGTGGATGAACAAACGCTGGTGGTGACTCTCTGCGGACGGCGATTGCAGACGCCGCTCGTGTTGGCGTCGGGTGTGGCCGGCGAGAACATGCAGTGGCTGCTCGACGCGGCGCGGGCCGGCGCCGGCGCCGTCGTCACCAAGTCGATCAGTCTGGAAGCGCGCGAGGGACATCCTGAGCCGACGGTGATCGAGTGGGGGCATGGCCTCATCAACGCCGTCGGGTTGCGCAACTCGGGAGCGCCGCGCGTAGCCCAGGAGTTGGCCGTCTTGAAACAGAAGCTGGCTGCGCTGGACGTGCCGTTGATTGCCAGTGTGTTTGCCGAGACAGTGCGCGGCTATGGCGACGTGACGCAGGCGATTGCCGCGGCGCAGCCCGACATGATCGAGGTCAACATCTCCTGCCCGAATGTCGAGGCGGAGTTCGGCAAGCCCTTTGCGGCGGATCCGAGCAGCGCCGCGGCGGTGACACGCGCCGTGAAGGATGTGGCGCGTTGCCCGGTCATCGTCAAGCTGTCGCCCAACGTGACTGACATCGGAGCGATTGCGCGGGCCGTCGAGGAGGCAGGCGCGGATGCCATCTGCGCCATCAACAGCCTTACCGGCATGGTTATCGACCTGGCCACGGGCAAGCCGGTTCTGGCCAACCGCACGGGGGGCGTTACCGGCGCGGCCATCCGCCCCATTGCCGTGCGCTGTGTCTACGAGATAGCGCGCGCCGTGAAAATCCCCGTGATCGGACTGGGTGGGGTGGAGCATGGGCGCGACATCGTCGAGATGGTGATGGCGGGAGCGACGGCCGTCGGCGTCGGCTCGGCGGTCTATGTGCGCGGTCCGTCGGTGTTCTCCGAACTGTTGCTGCAACTGGTCGACTGCCTCGATGAGCACGGCTATGGCAGCCTGGACGAGATACGCGGCCTGACGCACAGGATGTGAGAGACGGCGGGCGGGAGCAACACGCTACTTGACCTGGAGAAACGGCCATTTGCCCTTGACAATTCTCCTAATTAGGTATAAATTAGGTGAGTCGAATCGCCAGATTAGGGGTGAAAAGGGTGACCAGGTACGCCCGCACAATTCTGCCTGCGCTCGAGAACGCGTTGTTCAAGGGCAAGGTTATCGTTGTCTACGGACCGCGTCAGGTCGGCAAGACTACCCTGGTCAGGGAGGTCATCGCCCGGCAGCCAGATGGCGCGCTCTATCTCAACTGCGATGAACCTGACGTACGCGCTGCCTTGACCGAGCAGACCTCAACTGCACTTGGTGCGCTGGTGGGGACGCGCAGGCTGGTAGTGATCGACGAAGCGCAGAGGGTGCAGAACATTGGGCTAACGCTCAAGCTCATGGTCGATAATCTGCCGAATCTCCAGGTGATCGCGACGGGTTCGTCATCTTTCGCGCTGTCCAACAGCATCATCGAGCCGCTGACGGGCCGCAAGATAGAGTTCAACCTTTTGCCTCTCTCCGCTGGCGAACTTCTGTCGCAAGAAACGCCGCAAGAGCTGAACCGGCTTTTGGAGCAGCGCCTGCGCTTCGGCCTCTATCCGGGGGTTGTCACCAGCGACGATCCTGCCTCTGCTGTGCTGGAACTGGCCACAAGCTATCTGTATCGCGATGCCCTCGAGTACCAGACGGTGAAGAACCCCGACATGCTGCGTCGCCTGCTGCAGGCGCTGGCCTTGCAAGTCGGCAGCGAGGTTTCTTACAACGAACTGTCCCGTTTGCTGCAGATAGACAAGGCGACGGTCGACCGGTACGTATCCCTTTTGGAACAAGCCTACGTTATCTTTCACCTCTCTCCGTTCAGCCGTAACCTGAGGCACGAACTGAGCCGGCTGCGCAAGATATATTTCTACGATGTGGGCATCCGCAACGCGTTGATCAACAACTTCAACCCGCTAAGCGTGCGCCAGGATGTCGGCGCTCTATGGGAGAACTACTTCATTAGCGAGAGGCTCAAGAGCAATGGGAATGCGCGCCGCCACGTCAACACGTATTTCTGGCGCACATACGATGGAGCAGAGGTCGACTATCTGGAGGAAGCGGGTGGCCGCTTGACCGGGTTCGAGTGCAAGTGGGCGTCGGACAAGTGGCGGCTTCCGGCGGCTTTTGGACGCGCCTATCCTGATAGCGAGCTCAAGTTGGCGAACCGCGAGACGTATCTTACTCTGCTGGCAGAAGGAGCCAACCAATGAACAGGAAACAGCGTGTTCTGGCGGCGGTGCACGGCGACAAGCCTGACCGCACGCCGATTGCCCTCTGGCGACATTGGCCGCAAGTTGACCAGACAGCAGAAGGGCTAGCCAAAGCTGTCTTGAACTGGCAGGCAACGTACGATTTTGACCTGATCAAGGTGACGCCCACGGCCGGCTATGCCGTGGAAGACTGGGGCACGCGCCTGGTGGACAATGGCAACCGGGAGGGCACGCGTGACTATGTTGACCGTCCGATCAAGCATGCACGCGACTGGGAGAGACTGTGGCCGCTCGACGTCAAGAGCGGCGTGCTGGGCCGTGAATTGCAGGCGTTGCGGCTGATTCGCGCCAAGGCTGGGCCGGATGTGTTTGTCTTGCAGACGATCTTCAGCCCGCTGACCCTGGCCCGCAATCTGGCCGGAGACAACGTGTGGCTGACGCACCTGCGCGAACACCCTCAAGATCTGCGGCGTGGTCTGGCTATCATCGCCGACAGCTATGCCCGCTTCACGGAAGAGTGCTTGCGCTCGGGCGCTGATGGCATCTTCTTCGCCACGCAGTGTGCTTCGTACGATGTGCTGACTGAGGACGAGTACACGGAGTTCGGTGTGCCCTACGACCGTCATGTGCTCGGCGCTGCTGCTGCTGCTGAGAAGGCGAACCTGATCCTGCTGCATATCCACGGCCTCAACGTCATGTTCGATCTGTTGGCGCACTCCTACCCCGTGCACATTATCAACTGGCACGACCGGCGCACGGCGCCGACGCTGGCCCAGGCGCGCACACGCACGCACGCCGCGCTGATGGGTGGCATCAACGAGTGGCAGACGCTGGTCGAGGGCGCCGCTGACCACGTGACGTCCGAGGTGCGCGATGCCATCCAGCAGACAGGGGGCCATCGTTTTCTGGTGGGAGCGGGCTGTGTGGTGTGTCTGGATACACCGCCCGAGAACATCCGGGCGGCGCGAGCCGCGGTTGAATGGCGCTCTTGAGGTTGGCGCTAGGCCATCACTGTGCGCAGCTTCCATAGCCCCTGCACCACAACAGCGCTCATCAGCGTGACAATCAGCGCCATGGCGGGGTCAAGGTAATTGCGGCCAAACCAGAGGAAGACGAAGAGTGCGGGGTAGAAGACGAAGGCAGTTTTGATCGCCAAGGGGATGGGTACGCGGTTAGCATTGCACAGCAGCAGCGTAATGTTGCAGCCGGTGTAGGCCAGGGCGTAGAGGGCGGCCCAAGCGCCGTTGAGCGCGCCGGCGTAGGCCAGCCCGGCGACAACCAGAATCTCGCGCACGTGATCGGCGTACTGGTCGATGAGCGCTCCATAGCGCGATGCTTTGCCCGTGTGACGCGCCAGCGCTCCATCTACACCGTCGAGCACGATCGCCAGCACCATGAGCAGGAAGGCCAGGCGAGGGTAGGGAGTGATGGCGAAGAAGATGATGAGTCCAATGGCGATCTGTGACAGTGAGACCTGATTGGGCGACACGCCCAGCCGGGCGAGGAGCAGCACAAGCGGGCGCAGCACAGCCAACCCCAGCCCACGCACGGGAGCCAGAAAGCGCCGTTCGACTGAGGAATAGGAATCCATCGGATTAGTGGACATAATATGTACCCCGGTTCAGGCGGCGCTGCCAAAGCGCTGTAGCGCCTCAGCGACCAGGAGGCGTCGGGCCTGCCCCCCAATCGTGCGCTCAGTCAGGGAGCGCACGCCCGAGCACGCGTAACCAGTTGCCGCCCATGATTCTCTCAACGGATTCAGGCGAATGCCCGCTCAGCGTAAGCAGAGGCCGCAGCAGTTGCAGGTCGGCGACGGTATCGATCTCCGCCGGCGTCGCCTCACAGCCGAATCCTCCATCCAGATCGCTGCCGATGCCCACGTGCTTGTCGTCGCCGGCGAGCTGGCAGATGTGATCGATGTGGCGCACGGCGGAGCTGAGGGTCACGGCGCACTTGCCCTGTTCGGGCGACCAATCGGCGTCGAGGAAGCGATTGTAGATGACGACGCCGATCACCCCGCCGCGCTGCACGAGCGCGCGAATCATCGCATCGCTCAGTTGGCGCTCCATGAGGCCGCGGTACATGACGTCACTGAGGCGGCGTCCGCCGGTCAGCAAAGCGCGGCAATTGGAGTGGGAGGCGACGATGTGGCCGTGGAAGATGTCCAGCGCCTGCCAGAAGCTTTCTTCGGCCATGTGGCTGACGTCAAGAATCAGGCCGGCGCGCTCTATCGCCTGTAGTATTTCCTTGCCCTCGGCTGTCAGCGGTCCGGTCTCTCTGTTGCCTCCGCAGTAGCGGCTGCCGCAGGCCCAGGCCAGGCCAACCTGACGCACGCCGCGCTCCTGCCACGCCGCGACGTCGGCGGGTGAGAGAATCGAGTCGCCGCCTTCGATGGCAATCATCAAACCAAATGGCCGCGGGGCGGTGGCGCCGGTCACAGTGTGCAAATCGCTGCGGCGCTTGATAAGCCTGATCGCCGAGGCAGCGGCGAGCTTACTGTAGTAGTCGAGCTGCAACAAAGCCTGGTCATGCGCTTCTTGCGCCGTGTTGTAGGCGAAGGGGATCGGTCTGCCGCTCGTGCTACGGGCGGGCTCAACGAAGACGCTGCCGAAGACAAGGCCCACTCCGCCAGCGCGCATGTCGGGCAAACCCACAGTGCAGATGTTTTCGGTCTGAGGCCCGTTGCCGGATTCGCGGCGACGTGTCTCATGTGCGCTCTGCAGAAAGTCACGTCCCAGCGACCAGGCCGCGTAGGCGATGTCTTGGTGTGCGTCGATGATCATGATATTGTCCTACCCTGACTACCTCTGCGGCTGTTGCGGGCCTGTTACCGGATCCGGATAGACCTCGCGGGTGCGTCCACCGTCCAACTGTGGGCCGACGACGCCTTGTTGTTCGAGGATGTCGAGCAGACGGGCGGCGCGGGCATAGCCCACGCGCAGCTTACGCTGCAGGAGTGACGCCGAGCCATGTCCGCCAGCTCGCACGACCTGTTTGGCCTGCTCGAGCATGGGGTCTTGGCTGACTTGCAGCTCTGGCTCGTCGATAGGCTGGCTAATGGTCTGCGTGATGTCTGCCGCGACGGGCGCTCCTTCAACGGGCGGCGGCGCTGCGCCCTTCCAGAAGTTGATCAGCCATTCCAGCTCGTGATCCGATACCCAGCAGCCCTGCAAGCGCACCGGGCTGGAGGAATCGGAAGCCATGTAGAGCATGTCGCCATGGCCCAAGAGCTTCTCAGCGCCAGGCATGTCGAGCACAACACGCGAGTCGATCTGTGACGTCACGGCGAACGAGATGCGGGCAGGGAAGTTGGCCTTGATCAGGCCGGTCACAACGTCGACCGATGGCCGCTGCGTGGCGATGATCAGGTGGATGCCAGTGGCGCGAGCCATCTGCGCCAGGCGGCAGAGCATGCGCTCCACCTCATCAGGCGAGAGCATCATGATGTCTGCCAACTCGTCGATGATGACGACAATGTAAGGCAGGAACTCGCGCCCGCTCTTAGGCGTCACCCCGGCGTTGTACATCTCGATGTTGCGCGCTCCGTGCGTCGAAAAGAGCTTGTAGCGGCGCTCCATCTCGCGGGCTGTCCACTTCAAGACATTGATGACCTTGTCAATTTCGGTCACGACCGGCGCCAGCAAATGGGGGATGCCGTTGTAGGCGACGAGCTCAACCATCTTGGGGTCAACCATGATGAGCTTCAGTTCGTCGGGTGTGTTGTACATGAGGAAGCAGGCGATGATGGCGTTGATGCAGACGCTCTTGCCTGAACCGGTGGCGCCGGCGATCAGCAGATGAGGCATCTTGGCCAGATCGGTCGCCCTTGGCTGGCCCGATACGTCCTGCCCCAGGGCAATAGCAAGCTTGGCCTTGGCGCGCAGCTTCTGGAACGGTGACGACTCGATGACGCCGCGCAGACCAACGACAGAGATCGACGCGTTGGGAACCTCGATGCCCACGACCGAGCGCCCGGGAACAGGGGCTTCGATGCGGATCGGCGAGGCTGCAAGGGCCAGCGAGAGGTCATTCTGGCGGGCGACGATGCGGTTAACGGTGACGCCCTGGGCCGGTTGCACGCCGAACTGGGTGACAGCCGGCCCCTGATTCACTTCCACGACGCGCGCCGAAATGTGGAAGCTGTTCAGCGTCTCCTCGATGATCTTCACGCGGCGGCGGATATCGGTTTGGCTGAGCTCTTGCTCAGTACTGATCTCGAGAAAGTCGAGCGGTGGCAATTGCCACTCGCGGCGGATAGTCGTGGGCGGCAGCGCCTGTATGGTTGGGTTGCTAACGTCGCGTAGCAGGGGCTGCCTGGCCGGCTGTTGCTGCTGTTGCTGTTGGGCAGCAGATGTGGGGCGAGCCAGCAGGTCGGGCGGGACAGCCGGTGGGCGTGGCTCCAGGCGCGGCGGCCGCGTGATGTCTGGTTCATCGATGGGCTGGTTGCTCTGGCCGTTGCTACGCGGCGCCAACTCGCGGTGATAGAAGTCAGTCATGTGCGCCTGCACATCTTTGGCAGCTTCTACGACCTCGCGCAGTGAGACGCCAAGCGCCACAATAGCGCCGATGGCAGCAATCGCCAGCAGCACTCCGAACCCGGCCGCGCGCCCGACCACGCGCACAAAGACGCTGCCGATAGCGTAGCCAACCGCCCCGCCGCCGCCTGCATCGGCAGGGATGGTCTGGGCGTTGCTAGCGAGGGTCGCCAGAATGTGCAGAATGCCAAGCACAGCGCCGAGGAGAACGGACGCGCCGACAGAGGCCGCGACGGGGAAGGTGAAATGCTCATCGAAGCGCTGGCGCAACCAGTAGATGGCGAGGGTGCCCACACCGGCCACCACCATCGGCCATCCCCAACCAAAGGCGATGGTCACGACACCGCTCCACCATCGCCCCAGATCGCCGGCAGGGAACAAGAGGGTGGCGACGGTGAGCAGCGCCATACCAAGCAGAATGAGGGCGACGATATCGCGCTGCGTGTCTTCGCTGATCGCTGGCTTGCCGCTGCTCTTTCTCTTCTTGGGGGGCTTGCGACTCATTGCGTTCCTCACTCAAGCTAGTACCGATGTTCTATGTGCCTTCATTATACCGCCATCGTTCGCAAAATGCAAGATCGGCGCTGTCGCTGGTAGTGTCAACATTTGTGTGTAAGTTCTGCGATCGGCTTATCCTGCCACTTCT
>CAYOEZ010000015.1:0-16337 GCA_964402955.1 uncultured Ktedonobacterales bacterium
TATCAAGAGCGCCAAGCGCATCGTTGAGCGCATGAAGCCGGAAGTCTGGGATGTGCTGGAAGAGGTGACCAAGGATCACCCGGTGCTGCTCAATCGAGCGCCGACCCTGCATCGCCTCGGCATCCAGGCGTTTGATGCCGTTCTGATCGAGGGCAGCGCCATCCAGATCCATCCGCTCGTGTGTACGGCGTTCAACGCCGACTTCGACGGCGACCAGATGGCCGTCCACGTGCCGCTGGGTGCGCTGGCCAAGGAAGAAGCGCGCACGTTGATGCGCTCCGACCACAACCTGCTCTCACCGTCCAATGGCGAGCCGATTGTGGCTCCGACCAAGGATATGGTGCTTGGCTGCTACTATCTGACCTTGCAGCATCCTGGCGCCCTGGGCGAGGGGAAGGCCTTCTCTGATCCTGACGAAGTGCTCATGGCCTACAACCTGGGTCTGGTTGATCTACAGGCCGAGGTCACGGTGCGGCTGTTCAATGGCAAGATGATCACGACCTCGCCCGGCCGCGTCATCTTCAACGAGTCGCTGCCGGAATCGCTGCGCTTCAAGAACAAGGTCATGGACAAGAAGGCTCTCAAAGACCTGGTGATCGAGTGCTACCGGGCCTATGGAACAGCCAAGACGGCTGAGTTGGTGGATGAGATCAAGCATCTCGGCTTCCACTACGCCACTGTGTCGGGCACAACGATCGCTATCAGCGATATCACGATCCCGACTCAGAAGAAAACGATCATCGATGCAACGAACGTTAAGATCAGCGAAATTGAGCGCCAGTATCGCCGTGGTTTGATCACCGAAGAAGAAAAGTATCAGTCTACCGTTGAAGCCTGGACGAAGGCGACCGATGATGTGACCGCCGCTGTGGCGCAGGGGCTGGACAAGTATGGCCCCATCCACATGATGGCTGTGTCAGGCGCCACCCGCGGCCAGTTCCAGACGGTGCGCCAGATCGCCGGTATGCGTGGTCTGATGGCCGACCCGACAGGCCGTATCATCGATCTGCCCATCACGTCCAACTTCCGCGAGGGTCTCTCGGTGTTGGAGTACTTCATCGCTACCCACGGCGCACGCAAGGGCGCAACCGATACTGCGCTGCGTACGGCTGACTCTGGCTATCTGACTCGCCGTCTCGTCGATGTGGCGCAAAACGTCGTCGTGCGCAACGAAGACTGCGGCACCAAGGGTGGTATCTGGATCCGCAAGGGCGAAGAGAAGGAAATGGGCGAGAGCATGCCCGAGCGCCTTGTGGGCCGCATGCTTGCTGGCCCGGTTGTCAATCCGCAGACGGGCGAGATCATCGCCAACACCGGTGAGGAGCTGACCGAAGACCGCGTGGCCGTGCTGATGGCCGCCGGCGTGGAGCAGGTGCACGTGCGTTCACCCTTCACCTGCGAGACGCGTTATGGCGTCTGCCGCATGTGCTACGGGCGCAATCTGGCGCGCGGTGTCATGGTCGAACCCGGCGAGGCAGTCGGCATCATCGCCGCCCAGTCCATCGGTGAACCGGGTACGCAATTGACCATGCGGACGTTCCATACGGGAGGCGTGGCTGGCGGCGAGGACATCACCCAAGGTTTACCTCGTGTCGAGGAGCTTTTTGAAGCGCGTCCGCCCAAGGGCCAGTCCATCATCACCGATATCGATGGCATCGTTCAGATCGAACGCGACGGCGATCAGCGTACGGTGCGCATCGTCTGGTCTGAGCAGTATCGCGATGAGTACCCGCTTCCTGCCGGATACGAGCCGATCATTCATGACGGCGACCCGATCCAGACAGGACAAGTTTTGGCGACGATGGGCGGTCTGGCCGAGCCGGTGGTGAAGAAGCCACGGCGCACCCGCAAGTCTGCCAAGGCGATCGCCGAGGAGCAGGCCGCGGCTGCGACTGCCGCCGCTGAAGCTGAAACGACAGCGGTGGCGACGACCGAGGTTGCGCCGCAGCCGGTTGCTGTGACATCCCGCAATACCGGCACGGTCTACATCGAAGATGGCAAGATCGTGGTGCTGTACGAGGACCGCGTAGAGCGCGAGTTCCTGGTTCAGCCCAACGCTCGTGTGAAGGTGGAGAACGGCCAGCAAGTGCACGCCGGAGACCAGATCACCGATGGCCACAAGAATCCGCAGGACGTACTCCGCATTCAGGGGCGCGACGCTGTGCAGATGTACCTGATGGGCGAGGTGCAGAAGGTGTATCGCTCACAGGGCGTGACAATCAACGACAAGCACATCGAGGTCATCGTGCGCCAGATGCTGCGCAGAGTGCGTGTGGAAACCGCTGGCGACACGCAGCTCCTGCCTGGCGAGCTCGTCGATCGCTTTGACTATGAGGAGATCAACGCCCGTGTGCTGGCTGAAGGCGGCGAACCTGTCACTGCTCAGCAGGTGTTGTTGGGCGTCACCAAGGCTTCGTTGAGCACCGATAGCTTCCTGGCTGCTGCATCATTCCAGGAAACGACCCGTGTTCTGACTGAAGCTGCCATCCAGGGCTCAACCGACCACCTGATCGGCTTGAAGGAAAACGTCATCATCGGTAAGCTGATCCCGGCCGGGACAGGGATGAAGGCCCACAGTGACACTGCTCTCGCTGCGGCGATGGCAGAGGCGCTGGCTTCCAAGTCATCACGCGCCGAAGTGCCCGCAAAGCCAACCCTGTAAAGTGACGACGACCGTAGACAGCTTTGGCGCGGATGCCTGGCGTGATCCACAACGCCGGGTGTCCGCACCAGTACTGCCCATTCTTCGTGGATAGCGACCATCTCCCGAGGAGGCGCATATGAATACGACTGGACTGTTGGCCCCGATCCTGGTTTTGACGACGGTGGTAGAGCGCATCATGGAGGCCGTCTGGGGCGTGTGGGAACGTTTCAAGGTTCTGGCGGCGGAAACGCTGATCAAGAACGGCAACAATCTGGCCGAGAAAGAGAAGCTGGCCCGTGATCCTGACTACGTGCGTAAGTTGCTGCTAGACAACGAGAACTATAAGCAACGCAAGCGCATTCTGACTCTGATCGCGGGCAGCCTGGCCGGTATGTTGCTCTCCATCGTCACCGGCGTCCGCTTCTTCGAAATGACGTTCGCAGTTCTGCAGATCCCTCAGCCAATGGTCAGTGTGCGTAGCACCGACCTGGTGCACCTCTTCGATGTTGTCATTACCGGTTTGGTCATCGGCTCCGGCTCGCAACCCGTTCACGCCTTGATCAGTTGGATCGGCTTTGCCCAAAGTGTGCAAAAGGAGCTGACCGAGCTACGCAAGAGCGAGCGCACACTGAGCGACGCACATATCCTCAACGATGTGTTGGTAACGCTGGGTGTGCCCCAGGATGCTATCTCTGACGTGCTGAATTTGATGACGCAAAACGGAGTCAGGACGTTGGACGATCTGATGCTGGCGTTGCGCAGCGCCGGCGGTGGCTTGACAGCCAAAGACATCCAATCGATCGAGAGCGTGAAGACGGTCAAGAATTATCTGGTGATGATTGGTCGCGGCGACCTGACCCGTCTGCTGCCATAGGCGAACCGGATGACACGAGCCGGATAACGAGTGAGTGAGGAAACTCATATGATGAAGAATACGCTGAAAGAAAAAGTGAAGAAAGGTGATGCAGCGCTGGGCGTCTTTGTTGCCTTTCCCTCACCCGATGTGGTGGAGATGTGCGGCTACCTGGGCTTTGATTTCGTGCTGCTGGATGCGGAGCATGGCCCGATGAGCGTGGAGAGTGCTGCCCACCTCTTGCGCGCCGCCGAGTGCGCCGGCATAACCCCAATCGTCAATGTGCCATCGAGCAACCCGCAGACGATTGGCCGCTACCTGGACATCGGGGCGCTCGGCATTCAGGTGCCGCAGGTCAACGATCGTGACGAAGCTGAGGCGATTGTCAGGGCCGTGAAGTACCATCCCCTCGGGCAGAGAGGTATGGCCCGCCCTCGGTCTGGCCGCTATGGTCTCGCTGAATCGATGACAGACTATGTTGAGCAGGCCAACAAAGAGACGATGGTGATCGCCAGCATCGAGAATATCGAGGGCGTCATGCACCTGCCCCACATCCTGGACACGGAGGGTATCGATGTGTTCCTCATCGGCCCACACGATCTGTCGCAATCGCTCGGCATGCCGGGGCAGATAGGAACGCCGCTGGTCAAGAGCGCCATCGATACCATTGTCACACAGGTGCGTGCGGCAGGACGCGCCGTGGGCATCTTCGCCCCAGATGCTGCCTCGGCACGCGCCTACATTGCCAAAGGCGCGCAGTATGTGATTACTGGTTCGGTTGGCCTGTTGTCCCGGGCTGCAAATGACTACTTGCGGGATGTGCGACGCCGCTAGATGCTCGCCTCCCCGCTCCATCGGGAACTGAGCGGCGGCGATGGTCTGTGTTCGGATGGCGCAGACGACGGTCTTTTCCATCGTGAGTTGGACAACAAGTAGACTTCCGCGGTCGCACCCACGCCGGAAGTCTACTTTCTTCATATGCTCGTATCCCCAGCGTCGGAATCACGTTACAATAGATAGCTTCCACAGAATGAGACCTGCCTTCGCGCCCATTTCGCACCCATATTGGGAAGAGGACACCTGCTTAATGACACACACAAATCCCCCTGTTCGTGTGACAAGGCGGCACGAGACCCAGGCTGTTGCCCAGTGGGCGACAATCATTGCTACGATTCTTGCCTTTGTTGCCCTCATGGCCAGTGCAGCGACGGCGGCCAGCGTTCCGCCGCAAGACCTGATCGGCGCCGGGCCAGGGCTTCTGGATGTGACCGCGACGGCGACATCCACGCCGACCGGGTCGCCCACAAGCACTCCCACGGAAACAGCAACGCCGACGGCGACGCCCCAGGTCACGACCGTCCTGCGGGCCGCGGCCGACACGATGCTCTACGCCGACAGGCCAGCCGACAACTACGGCAGCGCGGCGACCGTCGACTGCGGAGCGGCTGCCAGCCTTTCTTGCCTTTTCCGCTTCGATCTATCGGCAATTCCCGGCCACGCCACGATCTACAGCGCAACATTCAGGCTGTATAGCATCTCTCAAACCGGTCCTCGCCTGGGAACGTATGGCATTTTTGCCTTGAAGCGGCCGTGGACGGAGATGGGCGCAACCTGGCTCACGAGTAATGGCGCTGCTGCGTGGGGCGCTGTTGGAGCGAACAGCACGGCAAGCGACAAGGAAGCGACGTCCAGTGGCAGCGCCTCCCTCTACGGATGGCCGGAACACTGGTCCGACATCGACGTAACGGCGCTGGTGCAGCGCTGGGTCGACGGCGAGCTCGTGAACAACGGTCTCAAACTTGAGAAAACGGGCGGCGAGCTGACGAGTATCACATTCAGAATGGACGAAGCTTCCGCCAACCGGCCACAGCTCGTTGTCGCCTGGTCGCCTCCCTATACGCCGACGCCCACAGAGACGTCCACAATCACCAGCACACCGACCCATACGGGGACGCCCACCCACACCGGCACAGCCACTCATACGGGCACTCCGACCAACACCCCGACGATTACGCATACGCCGACTATGACCAACACACCGACGGTCACGCAGACGCCAACGATCACGAACACGCCAACGTATACTGGTACGCCGACAAACACCGGCACCGCCACGCGCACCTCGACCGCCACGGCGACGCCGACCAGCACGGCCACCGGCACCGCCACACGCACCAACACGGCGACGCAGACGGGCACGACCACGGCAACGCCGACGTTGCATCCCGGCTACAACCATACCCTCACGCTGCAGCAGGGCATCTTGCCCGATGCGAGTTATGCCGGCTGCAAAGACGCCACGCTGGTCAACTATGAGCCTGACTATCCGTATACCGCCTCGCAGATCTACCTGCGTAATGACGCGAGCGGCCAGAAAGAGGGCCTGCAGCGTTGGGATCTGAACGGCTTCATGCCGGCGTGGTCGATCGTGACGGCCGCTCATCTCAACGTTTATGTCCTCAACGCCACAAATGCGAATGATGTCACCGTGTCTCTCTTCCCTGTCATCCGCACGTGGATTGCTGATCAAGCAACATGGAACAGCGCCACCGACGATGTGCGCTGGGGCACGCCTGGCGCTTTGAACACGGCGACCGACATCATAGGCACACCCGTCGATGATGTGACGCTGACCGATAGCGGCCGCTGGTATGCCTTTGACGTGGCGTCGTTAGTCCAGCAATGGGTGGCTGACCCCGGCACGAACAAGGGCGTCCTCTATCGAATCACCTGGTTGCAGGGCTCGGTTGAGTATGAGCTTGCCAGTTGCCGCTTTGCCTATGGCGCCGCGTCGCTCCGTCCGCAACTGGTGGTCGCCTACAACGACTTCTACGCAGGCAATACGCCGACGGCCACCGCCACGGCGACGCCAACGCACACGCCGCCAGTGCCCTGGACGCCCACCAAAACTAAGACGCCGCGCCCAACCTTCACTGCCACGCGCACGCCGTCGTTCACGCCGACCAGAACGTCTACGGTGACCAACACGCCAACTTTGACGAACACACGCACGGTCACGAGTACCCCGACCCAGACTGGCACAGCGACCAGCACGCATACGCCAACGCAAACGGCGACTGTGACCGAAACCGGCACCGCCACGCGCACGCCCAAGCCGACCTTCACACCCACCGAGACGGCAACTGCCACGGCGACGCCGAGCGAAACGCCAACCATGACCGCATCGCCAACGCTGACGCTGACGGCGACGGTCACTGATACCCCGACGACGACGATGACCGCCACCGCTACCCCGACGGCCTGCGCTGACATCTATGAGCCGAACAACACGCCGGCGATGGCGGCCGCGCTTGTGCCCAACGCTCCACCCCAACTGCACAACGTCGACGTTGCCGGCGACCTGGACTGGGAGGTCTTTGCGGCTATTCCCGGCAGTACGTATGTGATGCGCACGCTGAACCTGGGCGGCGGGGCGGATACAATTCTTTGCCTGTACGACGGCGCAACGATGACGCAGATCGCCTGCGACGATGATAGCGGCGATGAGCCGCTGGCCTCAAAGATCACGTTCAGCGTCCCGGCGGCCGGCCTGTACTATGTCGTCGTGAGCAACCGTGACCCATCGGTCGGAGCGTGCGGCATGACCTATGAGTTGGAGCTGAGCTCCACGCCGTTTACGCCGACTGCGACAGCCACAGCCAGCGTGACGCCCAGCCTGACGCCGACGATCACGCCTACACCGACTGATACGCTGACGCCCACCGTGACGGCCACGCCGACGGCGACGCCGACCGCCACGGCGACCCCACAGGTGTATAGGATCACACTGCCCATCATTCTGTCCGATGAGGCGCCGGGAGGGTAGTAGAAGGCGTGATAGGGGGACGGGGTGATGGGGAGATAGGGTGGGGGGGCGGAGACGCCGTGACAAGTCACCCCGTCTCCCCATCTCCCCATTACCCCATCTCCCCATCTCCCCATCTCCCTATCTCAGGCAATCTGCCCCCAACGCAAACGCGGATCGTTCGTCTATCATATATGAGTAGTAGTCCGATGACCGAAGCGCGGAGGTGTGTTATGCGTGTGCAGAGCGGAAGGCTCCCGAAAGTTGTGGTCTCTAGCTCTCTGTTTCTTCTCGTTGCCGCGATTCTGCTTTGGAGCGGCCGCCCGGCCGCTGCCACCCCGGTCGATGTTCTACGCCTGAACGTTGGTGGTCCGCAGTATACAGACACGCAGGGCCAGGTTTGGGCGAGTGATGATGGCACAGTCTGTAGCAGCGCCTTCAAGCTTTCCACGCCCTCTGCCATCGGCGGCACGGCTGATGATCCGCTCTACCAGGATGTGCGCTATGGAATCACGTTCCACTGCACTCAGGCGGTGGCCAATGGTCTGTACCAGGTGGATCTGAAGTTTGCCGAGATCTATCACACGCAGGTCAACAAGCGCCTGATTGATGTGAACATCGAAGGCATCGTTGCGGCCTACCGTCTGGATGTCCTGCTTGCCGCCGGCGGGCCCAATGTTGCCTATGACGTGATCACCTACGCCACGGTTAATGACGGCGCCCTTACCATTGATCTCTCCGCCTTCAAAGACACGGCGCTGCTCAATGCGCTCAAGATCACGCGCATCGACGCTATCCCGACGGCCACGGCAACGAAGACGTCGACCCCGACCGTCACGTCCACCGCGACGGCGACGGGCACGGCCACCCGCACCGCTACGATCACCAGGACGCCGACGGTAACGGCCACGCCCACGTTTGCTAGCCCGCACACAGTGGTGTTGCAGCGCGGCGGCTTGCCGGACAGTGGCTACGTGGGCGCCGATGACGTAACGATCCTGCAGCAGGAGCCCAACCAGGGGCACTATCCCACGATGGGCCTCTACTTGCGTCCCAAAGACAATGGGAACATCGAGAAGCAAGGCTTGCTGCGCTTCGAACTGCAACCCTATATTCCCGACAGTGCCGTCGTCGGCCAGGCCATTCTGAGCCTGTACGTCGTGTCGACCACGAATGTGAACTCGGCTGAGTTGCAGATTTTCTCCCTCAACCGCCCCTGGATTCCGCAATTGGCCACCTGGAATGCGGCCTATACGGGCAGTGCCTGGGAAACGCCAGGCGCCTATGGGCCGACCGATCGCAGCCAGACGCCCAGTCTGACGCGGGCGCTGCCGTCGTGCCCGTCAGCAGGCTGCAACCAGTGGATGGACTTCAACGTAACGTCCCTCGTCCAGCAATGGGTGTCGAATCCTGACGCCAATAACGGCATGCTGCTTCATCTGGCCAACCAGACCGGCAGCGTCGAGTACACGCTTCTGTCGTCGAACTACTGGTTAACGACAACTTTGCGGCCCAAGCTGTCTGTGTTGTGGGCTGAAGCAACGCCCACGCCGAGCCCGACCTTCACGCCGACGCCGACCAGAACGAAGACGCCGACCAATTCAGTCACGCCCACGCCAAGCGTGACGCCCACGCCAACCAATACGCCAACACATCTGCCGACCAAGACGCCGACGCCTACAGACACCGCGACCGCCACGGAGACAGCGCTGCCCGCGCCAACAGCGACGGAAACGAACACGCCATTGCCCAGCGCCACCGGGACGGCAACGCGTACAGGCACGGCAACAGCCACCGGGACGCCGACGGGCACAGCGACGAACACGAACACGCCGCTGCCAACATCGACTGCCACGCGCACCGGCACGGCGACGCGTACAGGCACGACAACAGCCACCGCTACAATCACGCTAACTCCCACACCGTCGGCGACGCCCACGACATGCTTCGACATCTACGAGCCGGATAACTCGTTTGCTCAGGCACGCGCGATCAGCTTTGGCGGCGAAATGCAGCAGCACAGCAACGCCGTTCAAGGAGACCAAGACTGGGTGAAATTCCCTGCGCTCCCCGGCTACATCTACACCATGCGCACGTCTGGCTTGCTGGGACAGCACAATGACACGGTGCTTGATCTGTATGCGTCTGACGGCGTGACCCTGCTGGCGTCGAACGATGACGATCCCGTCGATGGCGGGCCCGGCTCGCGCATCGACTGGCAGTTTGAAGCAAGCGGGACATACTACGTGCGTGAACGGCAACTGCGGAGCAGCGAGGTCTGGGGTTGCCAGATAGCGTACTATCTACAGGTACAGAGAGTTTCTGCGCCGCCAACGGCCACGCCGACAGCGACGGCGACAGCAACGGCAACCGCTATCCCAACCACCCCGGCGTATTACCCTGTCTATCTGCCGCTGATTATGGCGAGTCGCTAGGTGTGCAGGCTGACCTTGTGTGCGTAGCGGGGGAAGGGGTTCCATGCGAGGTGGGGCCAGGCGATAGGTAGATGGCGTAGGGCACGAGTCAATCTCAGCCCGGCGCCGGGGGTATAGAAAACAATAAGGGCGCAAAGGCCAGCTTATCTTTGCGCCCTTTGCAGTGACAGATCCCATCCCATATTCGATTCTCCTCTTTTGCTTCTTTAGTGCCGGTGCTTCGTCTACCGCCAGCGCTCCTCAGCCAGCTCGCCCCCGACATGGGCGCCGATGAAGTCCATCACTCCCGGTAGGGGATTGGCATACGATGGCGCTGCCGCACGATGGTTGTGCTCCATCGTCTCCTCTCGTACACTTTCATCGGCTTCGCGTAGGGCCTGTGGCGTCGCTGTTGTCATGTTGCCGTCACCTCCTTTTTCTTGTCTACGCGCCGCGCCATCACCGCGTCGCGTTCGGGGCCGACCGTGATTTGGGTGATGGGTACCCCGGCCAACTGCTCGATTCTCTCGACATAACGGCGAGCGGCCAGAGGCAGATCGCTGAAACGGCGAACGGCTGTCGTATCCTTCTGCCAGCCCGGTATGTCCTCGTAGACAACCTCGACGCGCGCCATGTCTTCGGCATCGAGCGGGAAGTCTGTGACGATGTCGCCATTGAGGCGGTAGGCCGTCGCCAGGCGCAGCACAGGCAGGGCATCGAGCACATCGAGCTTGGTCAGCGCCACACGGTCACAGCCGTTCAATTGGGCAGCGAAACGGGCCATGGGGCCGTCGAACCAGCCACAGCGGCGTGGGCGACCGGTGGTCGCTCCGTACTCAGCGCCGGCTTTGCGAATGGCGTCGCCGGTCGCATCTGTCAGCTCAGTAGGGAAGGGGCCGCTGCCAACGCGCGTCTGGTATGCTTTGAGCACGCCGACAACGTGCGTGACGTGGCGTGGCGCAATGCCTGCACCCGAACCGACGCCAGCGGAGATCGTTGTTGCGGCGGTGCAGAATGGATAGGTGCCGAAATCGTTGTCGAGCAAGGTGCCATTGGCGCCCGCCATCAACACCGAGCGTCCAGCGCTGATCGCTTCCTGGATGATCGGATATGTCTCACGGATGTAGGGGGCAAGCTTGACCGTCACCTCTTGCAGATCGTGCCAGAGTTCCCCGGCGTGCACCTGTTCGCCGCCTAAGGCGACCAGCACCCGGTTCTTGATGCCCAGGCTGATGTTTAGCCGGTCACGAAGTGTGTTCAGACGGAGCAGATCGCCCACGCGCAGGCCCAGATAGCTCACCTTGTCGGCATGGACGGGACCGATGCCGCGGCCGGTTGTGCCTGTACGCCCCGATCCCTTCGCCGCCTCATGCAGACGGTCGAGCTGGCGATGGAAGGGCAAAATCAGGTGACAGCGGGGGGAGATCCACAGCCGCCCGTCCAGCCGCACGCCGACCTTTTCCAGCTCGGCGATCTCGTTTGCCAGAATGAAGGGATCAACGACAGTGCCGTTGGCAATCAGGCAGGTGGTCGTCGGTTGAAAGACGCCTGCAGGCACCAGGTGTAAGACGAACTTGCTCTTGCCGATGACGATCGTGTGGCCGGCGTTGGGGCCGGCATTGAAGCGAGCGACAAGATCGGCTTTCTTTGCCTCAAGATCGACAATGCGCCCCTTGCCTTCGTCACCCCATTGTAAGCCAACAATCACTGTAACTGACATGGTTGCTCCCTATTCCTTGCTCGCTATTCCTTGCTCCCTACAGATCTTTGCGAAACGACGGCACAGGGCCGGCGCTTCGCCCACATCGGGTGGAGCGGTCAAAATCTCGTGGGCACGGGCGGCAGGCAGTAGTGCGGTCACGGCCGCATCGTGTGCGAGCGAATCGGCCAGGGGATTGGCCTCACCGCGTTCGACGGCTGCCCATGCCGCAAGGGCATGCTGTCGAAACACTTCGTGCAAAGCCTGGCGGTCGCCCCCGGCGCTTGACAAATGGGCCAGCAGCGCGGTGCTGTTGGCAAACGGCGCATAGAGCGCCAGATTACGCTGCATCGCCGCCGGGCTGACACGCAGACCAGATAGTATGCGCCCGGCCAGTCGCAGCATCTCGTCGGCGGCAAGGAATCCCTCGGAGAGGATCAGTCGCCGGTTGGCAGAATCGTCGAGTGTGCGCTCGAGCATCGTGCTCGCTGCGTTGCCCCAGGCGACCGCAGGTAGGGCGGCGACAAAGCGCGCCAGCGAGCAGATACGCTCGGCCGACACCGGGTTGCGCTTGAAGGGCATGGCCGACGACCCGACCTGGCGCGCCCCAAACGGCTCACCCAGCTCGCCAAAGGCGGGCGATTGCAGCAGGCGCAGATCGAGTGCGAAGCGGTGCATCGTCTGGGCCAGTGAGGCCAGCGCATTCAAGATGAGCAGATCGGTCTTGCGCGGGTAGGTCTGGGTGGCGACGGGCACAGCATCAATCCCCAGGCTGGTCATCACGCGCTCTTCCATTTGCTGCACGCTGATGCTTGTGCCCTGCAAGAGCACGCCATACGAACCGGCTGTCCCAACTGCCCCCTTCATGCCCTTGCCGCGTGTCTGTGTGCGCGTCCAGGCAATGAGCTGCAGATCGGTCAGCACATCCTGGGCATATTGCGACAGGCGGTAGCCCAGCGTGGTCGGCTCGGCCGGCTGAATATGGGTATAGCCCTGCACCGGCGTCTCCGCGTATTTCTCGATCAGATCGAGGAATGCGCCCAATAGCTTCTGCCCGCGCTCTGTCAGGAGGTCGAGCGACAGGCGCAGGCGTAGAGCCTCGGCATTGTCCTCGATATCCATCGAGGTTGCACCCAGGTGCAGTCGCCCTCCGCCAAGAGTACACTGTCCGGCGAAGACCTTCAACTCCGCCATCAAGTCGTGGCCGACTTCGGCTTCGATGACATGCGCGGCGGTAATGTCGATGCTGTTGCTGTGAGCGGCAATGTCGGCCACCTGGTCGGCGCTCAACAGCCCGGCCGCGGCTTGCGCCTCAGCCAGCGCAACCCAGACGCGCCGCCACAGTCGCCGTGTGGTCACTTCGGACCACAGCGAACGCATCTCATTGCTGCCGTAGCGCCA
The DNA here is from genome assembly GCA_964402955.1 of uncultured Ktedonobacterales bacterium. Lineage (GTDB taxonomy): Bacteria > Chloroflexota > DTOL01 > DTOL01 > DAOUCN01 > CAYOEZ01. The sequence goes on from CAYOEZ010000015.1 coordinate 12,817, forward strand.
GGTGAAGGGAGAGAGATAGGTCGAATAATCAAACATGAGCGTCCTAATGCTAAACGCGGGTGAAAGGCAAACAAAAAACGTCCGGTCTTCTGGCGTTGCTTATGGGGCAACAACCAGATGGCGGACGTCGCGCTGTCCTGCCTGTGCCCTCCGTCGCTGGGGAAGCATCAGGCGCCATGATTCGCAGCCATAGTATTGTATCATCTTGCACCGGCTGCTGTCAAGAAATTCTCTCATCGTCAGATGTCTGGCCAGCATTCGCTATCCTTGACTTTTTCTCCATTCACCATATATAATGCGGCGAGTCCTCATCTATTCGCAGACTGGCGCCCGCCATTCTGGCACAAGAGGCATCAAAGTGGGAAATGGCACATTCTTCCACCGGGCAAGAACTGAGGTTGCTCGGCGAGGGAGCACACGGCGCCGAACCTGAGGCCGGGAACGCCATCGTCCCGTAGCCTTTGGCACGCTTCATGCAGTGAACGCAACACGTGGAGGACGCAATGAGTCTGAGGCACCTGCCCCCCGGTGCGCCGCAATCCCACGGCGCATTGGCGGCTCGTCCTCTGCTACTGATCCTGGCAGGGTACCTCATCCTGTCGATAGGCCTGAGTCTCGTCTTGCCGCTCGGAGAAGCTGCCGATGAGGTCTCGCACCGCGGCTACGTGGAGGAGATTGCGCGCTACGGCAGGCTACCTGACGCCTCTGGCCCAGCAGCCGGTGAAGCACACCAGCCTCCACTCTACTATGTGCTCGTCTCAGGGCTTACGCGCTGGCTGCCGCGCGCCGACATGCGTGTGCTGGCTAACCCTGACTTCTCGCTTGACAAGGCCTTTCCTCCCAACGTGCTGCTTCATCCACGCGCAGAGTCATTCCCGTATGGCGCTGATGCTCTGGCATGGCATATCATGCGCCTGGTCTCGTCTCTGCTGGGTGTGCTCACGATTTGGGCCACCTATCGTTTGGCCCAAGCGGCTGTTCCAGGCGATCCGGCCGTGGCCATCGCTGCTGCGGGCTTCGTTGCCTTCTTGCCTGGTTTTATACTCTTGAGCGCAGTCCTCAACAACGACAACCTGATCACGGCCCTGGCTGCACTAACAGCATGGCAATGGATGCGAATAGTGAAGAAGCCGCCACGCTTTGCCAATGCTGTGCTGCTGGGAGTTCTTCTGGGCCTGGCGGCGCTGAGCAAACTGTCCGGTCTGCTCCTTTCGGTCGTCAGTGCTGCGCTGTTTTTCTACTTGCTTAAGCGTCGTGGGGAACGTCGCCGCTGGCTGCTGAGCAGTGTGCTATGTTTCATTTTTTTTGCGATTATTGTTAGCCCACTGCTTGTTTCGAATGTCCAACGCTTCGAGGATCCCTTGGTCTGGTCTCATCTGCTGGCAACGTGGCCCAAAGCGGCAACGATTAGCCTGGCCGGTTGGTGGGGCTACGCAGTGAGCATGTATACATCATTCTGGGGCCGGTTCGGCGGAGCCATCCACATCTGGCTACCCATGCCCGTGTATGTTCTCCTGGGCATCATACCACTGCTCGCTCTTATCGGCCTGGCGCGGGTAGCGCGGGGATGTCGGGTAGAGCAGGCGCAGCGGTTCACGTGTCATGCCTTGTTGCTCTTCGTTGCATGTGACCTTGCGCTTCTACTTTCTCACATCCGCATGTCCGCGGTCGTAGCCGGCATGGACCAGGCGCGTCATGTCTATCCAGGACTTGCGCCGCTATCTGCACTGATTGCCGTCGGGACGACGCGTTTGTGGCCGCAACGGCGGCAGGCAGCCGCAATGCTCCTCGTCGCGGCCATGTGCGCCTGCGCTGTCTTCACGATCGTTAGTGTCATGCGCACGTATAGTGTACCGGAGCGTGCAGGTGAGGCAATACCCGGTGCAGCGGCGGCGGATTTCGGTGGGCGGATTCGGCTGCTGTCCTCTACTATACAGCAGGAACCCTTAAGCGGTGGGACAAAAGTGCTCGTGACTACCTCCTGGCAGGCCATAGCGCCCGTCGACAATGTCTATTGGCTACTCCTGCGTGTGCTATCTAGCGGAGCTGTCGTGGCGACGGCAGACGGCGTCCCAGCGTCCGGGCTGCCCACAACAGACCTGTGGCGTCCAGGAGACGTATACGTGTCGCAGCATGCCATCACGATCCCGCATACCGTCCCATCTGGATCGTATACTGTGGACATCGGGTTACATCCCGTTGGCCAGTGGGAATGGCTGCACGTACAGGGACAAGACACCCTGCGGCTTGGGCAAGTGGATGTTCGTTGAGCGGAATAGCGAGAGGGTAGCACTACTGGATCTGCGTCAATCATGCGCCAGTTCCGGCGCATGATTGACGCGAGAGTTCCGAAGCAACCCGGTACGAGGCGCCCCTAAACTGATCACAAGGTGAGATCTGCATGCTTGGTCTGGGCAGACAGTTGACCGACTGTTGCCATGACGGCATCAGCCTGAGCTTGCAGCTCAGTTCGGCAGCGCTGCTGAACTTCAACCGTGCGCTCGAGCAGCCCGGCGAAGAAGGCATCCAGCTTCTCGGGCGCCTTGGCCGCGCTCCCAAAACAGGTGTTCGCTGTCACTTCGTCGCGGATCCAGTCCCGGATGGCCTCGTCAGCATTGAAGTCAGGGCTGTAAGCAGGCAGGGCCACCAGACGCCGGTTCAGATCGGGTGTCTTCAGATAGGTGCGGATGGCGTGGTCGGCCCGGAGTGCGCCCTGCCCCTGCGCACGCCGATCGCGAATCTGAAGGCGATCGCAAAAGCAGTCGTGTGAGTTGAACGGCGATGAACGTAGAAGGGAGCGCAGAAGGACGCTGGTAAGAGCCATGGTCTTGATTCGTGTCCATCCGCTATTCATGCGGCCCTAAGCAGGCCGACCAGGCGAGGCGCGTGAATGACCATCGGGCTGGGTGTACAGCGGGCGGCGCTGCGCGAACGCAAAGAGCGGGGCCACCACCGGCCCCGCTCTGACGCGCTGTGTCTCCGTGCTACGTGCTAGTTTTTGTGGATGACGATGCTGCCGCCACCCAGAGCCGTGGAATCATTGCCGGTGTCGTCTGCACCCATCTTGTTATCGTAGACGATGCCATCGGCATCCCAGATCTTGATGCGGAACTTGTCCACTCCGCCTCCGCCGGCGACCTGGCCATCAATGGCGGTCAGCATGAACTGGTAGCTACCTGCACCATTGATCGTGCCGGTGCCCTTGTACTGGGCCCTGGCCCCAGCAATGACCAGCCAGTCGTAGGAGGTGCTCTTGAAGTTCAGGTTGCCTGCTTTGAACTGGAACTCGGTGTTGCCGGTGGGCACATTGGCGCCCTTCTGGTACTTGGCGATGAAGCCGAAGGTCGCCTTGCCCGTGAGGGCCGGATCAGCCACATAAGCGCCGGCCGGCGAGTTGATCCAGCCACCACCGGTGACGAAGCCACCGGTAGGATCGTAGACGGCCAGGACCTTGCTTTGCGATGTGAAGATTCAGTCCTCGCCACCTACGGTCTTTGCTTGCACATCATAGACCCCGCCAC
>CAYOEZ010000015.1:16347-37472 GCA_964402955.1 uncultured Ktedonobacterales bacterium
GAGGAGGGGAAGGTTCCGGCCGGTGAGTGGATCCGGCCGCCGCAAGGGACGAAGACGCCAGCCGGGTCGTAGACGACGACAAACGCCGTTGCCTCGCGGCCCGCAAGACAATCACCGAGCAAGCCACCTCCCGTGACCACGGCGCGCACGTTGTAGACGCCAGTGGGCAGACTGACGGTAACCTCGGCCACCCCATTCGCATCCGTCGTGGCAACCCCCACGGAGGTGCCATTCGCAAAGAACTCGACAGAGACGCCCGGAACGGGCGCCGGCAGGCCATTGCCAGCCGAGTTCACGAGCTTCGCCCGGAGTACCACGGAACCGGAGCTGGGGAAGACCGTGTCGCCCGTGTACGTGAGCCCAGTGATCCACGGATCGAAGTCGACTGTGTCATTCACGCTGTTGCCGAGACCGGTCGGGTTGCTGGCCGCATTGTAGGGACCGCTTGGGTCGCCCCACCAGTTGTTCTCAGCATCGACCACGGTCTCCAAGTTATTCTGCATGCCCACGCCGTTGGTAACGATGTTATTGAGATGGAACACGTTGCCGGTGAGGGCGCTGGGACTAATCCACACGCCGAACTGCGTGTTGTTGTTGATCGTGTTGTCGGTGACGGTCGTGGAGCCGGCACCGTTTCGGATGGTCAGGCCGCCCGGGTTAGCGGCGTTTCCGGCGTTGCGGAGGATCTTGTTCCCCGACACAATTACGTTGCTCGTGTTGACGAGGACTATCCCCGATGCGCCGTTGTCCGTCGTCGTGTTGCCGATGATGGCGACACCGCTCGAATTGAGCAGCGCGATGCCGTTGGCTGAGCGGCCGGAGACGGTGTTGCCGCTGACAGAGCCCCCCGTCATGCGGAAGAGTTGGATACCGTTCAGGTTTCCGGCACCGACTGTGTTGTCCTTCACCACGGGCGAGGAGAAGGTGCTGCTTCCGTCGAGGATGATCCGCCCAGCCGACGGACCGGGCAGCGTGTTGCCGCTGATCTCCACTCCCGAGCTGGAGGAGTAGGCGACCATGATGTCGCCCTTCACCGTGTTGCCGATGATCTTGGTGCCCGAGTTGTCAGTCGGGATAGATGGGGCCCAAGCGCCTACCGAAATGCCCTTGTCGGCCAGCATGTTGCCCTGGATCACGTTGTCTCTGCTCAGGGATCCTAGGTTGATCTGGGCATCAATGTACCCATCGTAGATCGTGATTCCGGCCCAATCGTACAGATTGCCCCCCAGCGCCGCGACCGTGTTGTTCATAATCTTGTTGCCGCTCGAATGCCAGATGTAGACCGCCGACAAGACGTCACTGAACACGTTGTTCTCGACCGTGTTCCCGTCCGATCCCAGATGCGATGGATCACCGGCGTACAGACCACCGATCATCACACCTGCGGTGTTGTAGGTTGCCCACGTTCCCTCAAAGTGCCTGTGGAACGTGAACCCACGGATCGTGACATTGCTGGCGATAATGGTGACCGCGTTGGGGGCCGCGCCCCCAGTAGGTGTGATGCCTGGGGGTGTCGTGTAGTAAGCGTCCCATCCTTGGGGACCCGGGTGGAATGTGCCACCTGTCGACCACTGGATCGCGACTGGGTTCGACCACACATTGTGCGTGGACTCGATAACGGTGTTCGCTGGATTCGAGTCAACAGCCTCGATGGTCAACCCATCCTTGTAGACAATAAGCGCGGGCGCAAACCAGTCGTTCGGACCCCAGTGGGGCGCAGTATGAGGAGCCTCGCGAGTCCCGTAGGTTCCTGGGTAGACCAGGATTGTGTCGCCGGGATTAGCAGCGTTCACAGCATCCTGGGGATGCAGGTAGCAGGGGGTATTCCCGCCACAGACACCGGCGAAGTCGACGTACAGGGTTCCGGGGTTAGCGCTGAGCGGCTGCACCATCAGGAGCAGGGCCAGCACCACGATCAGGGTAAGTAGCTTTTTCACCGTTCTCTCCTTTTTCAGCTTGAATTGTGGGGATAAACCGCGAAGATAAGCAGGAAACGATGAAGGGGAATGTCGCTCACCTTCGAGCAACGAAACCTGGGGATGGCAGAACATCGGCAATGGGCGTCACCTCCTCGACGTTGAGCAGGCGGTGTCCCCAGGGGCACAGCGTTGGGCGAAGACAACATAAAAAGCGACCGTCTGCCTGGTGGTGAGCAGCACTGGCCGCTTGTCTTGGTGCAGCTTCGATCCGATCGTCTCGCCAGGCAAGAGCCTGGCCCTTCCAGAGCAGCTACAGTGTAGCACATGTGCATGGCATGTGTCAATACTTTTTCCTTGCATTTGTTGTTTGTTTAAAAAATTGCTTGCACGGCGAAACGCCGGCCGGCGACAGCCTGGCGTCCAGCGCGCCTGGCCAATCGCAAGGCGATCGCAGAAGCGGTTGTGTCAGCGAACCCGGATGGCCGCGCAAGGGCGCGGACGAACGCGGAAAAGAGCAAGGACTTTGATCCGTGCCAATCCGCGCTTTTTGCGCGGAAACCCGCGTTTCAGCTCCTAAACTGATCGCAAGTTGAAATCTGCAGCACGAGCCTCGCATACTGCCAGCAATCCACGCCTGTGTGAGGGCCTCTGATGAACGTGAGCTACCTCACACCTGGAATTGCCGGACACGGCGCTGTGTCACTTTACGCTAGTGTGTGTATTTGGTATAATGGATAAGGAGTGACAACATGAATGAGAGAGTGACGGTCACGGTCAATGGACGAGTGGCGACGTACTTTCTGGGTCTGACCGTGCGCCACGCGATTGGCGCCCGGGCAGCGCAGGCCGTGCACAAAGGCCAGGCTGAGGTCTGCGATGCCGATGGCAACCGTGTTGGCCTGGACGGCGCACTCTACGATGGGCAGGCGCTGATTGTACGCATCGTACCGGCGGCTGATGGCCACATCGGGCGCTCGTAAGGCAAGGCGCGTCGGCGTCGCTGTCATTCTGTCGCAAGGTGAAGACCGTCGTTGAAGAGGTGGGGGTGCCACAAAAGAGACGCACAGGGCTGCTCGCACGGGTGGTTATTGCTATACTGGCCCTGGCTCTGCTCATTGAGATCCTGCTGATTCTTGACGTTGGCGGCCTGGCAACGCGGATTGCCCACGTTCTCGAGCCGGATCTGGCGTCAAGTGTGCTGCCGGATGAATGGGAGGGCAGCGGCGGCGACACCGCACACACCCAGAACCCACCATACAAGGTGTTTTTTACGACCCCTCGCTATCCAGGTAAAGGTGAGAGCCATCGTGGAGGGCTGGACGTGCAACTGACAGCCTTGATCGGCGCTGCCAGAACGAGCGTGGACGGCGCCATCTTCCAGTTGGACCTGCCCAATGTCACGCGTGCATTGCTGGATGCGAGCGCAAGAGGCGTCGTCGTCCGCATTGTCACTGACGTTGACACGCTGAGTGATAGCGAAGAAAACTCTTCATTTCTGCAACTCATTGCTGGAGGAATTGCGGTTGTCGGCGGCAACTCCGCTGCGCTGATGCACGACAAGTTCGTCATCGTCGATGGCGCATACGTCTGGACAGGCTCGTGGAACTTCACTACGGCTGACACGTACCGCTATAACAACAATGCTCTGATCATCCGCTCAAGCGAGTTGGCGAGAAACTACACCGTCGCCTTCGAGCGGATGTTTGTCGCTCACCGTTTTGGTGCAGCCAAAACGGCGGGTGGAACGACGGCCAGGCTCGACGTCAATGGCATAGTGGTGGAAAGTTACTTTAGCCCTGAAGACAAACCGGCAGACAAGATCATGGCTCGACTGAGGCAAGCGCAGCAGAGCATCTACTTCATGGCTTTTTCGTTTACTCATGATGGAATAGGTCAAGCCGTGCGCGGCGCATGGCAGGCCGGACTCATTGTCCAGGGGGTTCTTGAAGCTGGAGGCACGGGCAGCGAGTTTTCCGAGTGGTCCGAATTGCGAGCAATGGGCATGGATGTTGTGCTCGATGGCAATCCCTACCTGATGCACCACAAGATCTTCATCATCGATGAGCAGACGGTGGTGATGGGGTCTATGAATTTCTCAGACAACGCTAATCGCGAGAATGACGAGAATGTGCTCATAATCGACGACACACGTCTCGCCCGGGCCTATCTTGCAGAGTTTCGCACAGTCTACAATCGGGCACGACAAGGTCGGTAATCGCCGGCGCAGAAGCGCCTGTCTGGTTCATGACGTCAGTTCAATGACGATGGAGGATAACGTGGCGGATTTCGAGAAGTTGGGCGTCTTTTATCTGGGCCGCCCCTACGACCTGTCCAAGCAGCAGCCGAAAGATGGTTTCACCCTCTACGATTCCAAGGATCTTGTCACACACGCGGTTTGTGTCGGCATGACCGGCAGCGGCAAGACGGGTCTGTGTACCTGTCTGCTCGAAGAGGCTGCTATCGACGGCATCCCGTCCATCGTCATCGACCCCAAGGGCGATATGACGAATCTGATGCTCAACTTCCCCGGTTTGACGCCGCAGGAGTTTCGGCCCTGGATCAATGAGGATGAAGCCCGCAACAAGGGCATGTCGCCCGATGACTTCGCCAGGGGGCAGGCCGACATGTGGCAAAAGGGTCTGGCCGGTTGGGGAGAGGACGGTAGCCGTATTCAGAAACTACGCGATAGCGCCGACGTTGCCATTTATACACCCGGCAGCGGTGCCGGTCTGCCCGTGTCGATCCTGAAATCCTTTGCTGTGCCGCCATTCAATGTTCTCGACGATTCCGAGCTGCTGTCTGAGCGCATCAACACGGCCACAACTGGCCTGCTTACGCTGCTCAAGATCAATGCCGACCCGATGCGCAGTCGCGAGCACATTTTGATTTCGAACATCCTGAGCAACAACTGGCAGGCCGGGCGTGATCTTGACCTTGCCGCGCTCATCCAGCAGATTCAGACTCCGCCCGTGCAGCGCATTGGCGTGATGGATCTGGAATCCTTCTATCCCTCAGCCCAACGCTTCGAGCTGGCGATGAGCCTGAATAACTTGCTGGCCGCTCCTGGCTTCAACATGTGGCTGCAGGGCGCGCCGATGGACATCGACAAGTTCCTCTACACGTCCACAGGCAAGCCCAGAATCTCCATTTTCTACATTGCCCACCTGAATGATACCGAGCGTATGTTCTTTGTCTCGCTCTTGCTGGGACAGGTGCTGAGCTGGGTGCGCAGCCAGTCCGGCACCACCAGCCTGCGCTCCATCCTCTACATGGATGAGATCTTCGGTTACTTCCCGCCAATAGCCAACCCGCCATCGAAGACGCCGCTTCTCACCTTACTCAAGCAGGCGCGTGCCTTTGGTTTGGGCATTGTCCTGGCCACCCAGAATCCTGTCGATCTGGACTACAAGGGCCTGGCCAATACGGGCACGTGGTTTCTGGGGCGCTTGCAGACAGAGCGCGACAAAGCACGCGTCCTCGATGGCCTGGAAGGCGTGGCGGCGTCGAGCGGAGGCTCTCTTGATCGGGCGGCGATTGACCGGCTTCTCTCAGGGTTGGGCAAGCGTATCTTCTTGCTGCACAATGTCAACAAGAACGCTCCTGAGATCTTTGAGGCGCGCTGGGCGCTGTCGTACCTGCGTGGCCCCCTGACGCGCGATCAGATCAGGGTCCTGATGGCGCCCGTCAAAGCGGGTATGTCTGATGCACAGGCGGCGCCCGTCGCTGCGCAGCCCGGCGCAGCCGCGCCGGCGCGTCCGCTTGGTGGGGCGGCCGCGGCGTCGGTTGCGGCTGCGCTCATGGGGGACGCCGGCGCAGCGCAACCGATGCTGCCCCCGACAATCACACAGTATTTCATGCCCGTCGCGGGGAAGAGTAGAGGACCGCTTACCTACACGCCTGCTCTCTATGGCGCGGCAGAGATGTACTTCGCAAATGAAAGACTAGGCATCGACGCCAAGAAGGAGATGTCGTTCCTTGTGCCGGTTCAGGAAGGGGCTGTTGCCGTTGACTGGGACAATGCTGAGGCGACAGAGGTGACGGCTGATGCCTTGGATGCCAAACCGGCTGCCGGTGCAGCATTTGCTGCCGTTCCGCCCCGCGCCGCCCGGCCGCAAAGCTACGCCGTCTGGCGGACTGAGTTCACGCGCTGGCTGCAGCGCTCTCAGACGCTCGAGCTGATGAGCAGCCGGCGCCTGGGTGTCGTGTCGCAGCCCGATGAGACAGAGCGCGAGTTTCGGATTCGCCTGCAACAGGCCTCGCGCGAAAAGCGTGATGAGTTGCAGGAAGCGCTACGCAAGAAGTATGAACCCAAGCAAGCTGCGTTGCAGGAGCGCCGTCGCCGCGCGGTGCTGGCGGTCGACAGCCAGAAAGCCCAGGCCGATCAATCCAAACTCCAGACCGCCCTGTCTTTTGGCGCAGGCGTCTTTGGCGCCTTCCTCGGCGGCGGCAAGCGCATTGCGTTGGGCAGGGCAACAACGGCAGCACGCGGCGTTGGGCGCACGATGAAGGAGTCGTCTGACGTGGCGCGGGCCCAGGAAACAGTCGCCGCAATCGACCAGCAGATCAAGGCGCTGCAGGATGATTTCGAAGCAGATGTCAAGACCGCTACTTCGTCTGCTGACGCGCTAACCGAACAACTCGCTAAGGTTGTGCTCAAGCCCAAGGCGACGGGCGTTTCTGTCCAGCTTCTTAGTCTGGTCTGGGTTCCCAATTAGTCGCCAGGCGAAGAGACCCCAAAGGTCTCCGAGACCTTTAGGGTCTGGTGCATTTTCAAGTCAGCACAATGAGGGCGGGAGGGCGGCAGCGCTGCTGCCCGTCGCCGTCTTCTTGACACGATGCGGGGTCGTCGCCGCGGCAATCCGCGCAAATGGAAAAGGCATATGGCTCAAGTGATAGACACACCAAGACCGGCGCCAAGTCCGAAGAGTAATCCGCTTCTGACGATCGTGATCCTCGTTGAGGCGCTGCTGGGTCTTCTTATTGTCGGGACTCCCCTTGCCTACGGCTATCTGCATGCCAAACACATCTACCCGGGTGTGAGTGTCTTTGGTATCGCTCTGGGGGGCATGACGCAAGAGGAGGCACGCAGCGTACTGAGCAAGCCGATCAGTGAGCGCGAAGGCCAGGTGTTGACCCTGCGCTACGGCGACCGCCAGTGGAAGGCGTCTGCGGCAGAGTTGGGCCTGCGCTATGATCTCGAGGCAACGGTGGCACACGCATTCGCGCTGGGGCGCGGCCAGGGCCTGCTGGCGGACAGTCGCAACCGGCTACAGCTCTATCTCAAGGGCGAAACGGTGGCGGCGGTCGTCGGAACGAATCGCGTGCGCGCTCTGGATTACATGCACCGTCTGGCGCGTGACATCGATGCCAATATGCAGAATGCGTCAATGAAGATCGAGAACCTGCAGGTTGTGACGACGCAGGCCAAGACGGGGTACCGGCTCGATGTCGAAGGATCGGCAGAGCGAGTTGTGCGGACTCTCGAAAGTGAGCGGGGCGGCGAAGTGCAACTCAACGTCGCTAGCATTCCGCCGCAAGTGGCAGATCAGGGGTTGGCCGAGGCGCGTGCGCTGGTGCAAAAGCTGATCGCTGCTCCTGTCACCATCTCGTTTAGCGGCCGCGATTGGGTTCTCAACGGCGGCGTGGCGTCGACGAAGAATGTTGACCGGAGTTGGACGATCGAGCGCACCCAACTGGCCAACGCAGTTGTGATGGAGCAGCGCAAAGCAGGCGATCAGGTCGTCATCGCAGCACGCTTCAATCCGGAACGGTTCAGCGCCCTGTTTACATCGATCGCCAAAGAGTTGAACCGCAAAGCGCAAGATGCGCGCTTCACATATGATGTTAAGGCCAACCGGCTAACGCCGATCCAGGTCAGCCAGGACGGGCAAACAGTCGATATTGCGGAGAACATCAAGCGCCTGACCACAGCGGCCAACGGCGATAACCGGGCGATGCAACTCGCGGTGACCATTGCCAGGCCAACGCTTGCTACTGACCAGGCTGCCTCTATGGGCATCAAAGAACAGATTAGCCAGGGCGTGACAACCTTCGCCGGATCCAGCGCGGCGCGCGCCCACAATATCCAATTGGCCGCCTCAAAGCTTGACAATGCTATCGTTGCACCGGGCGCGACGTTCTCGTTGCTCAGTACGCTGGGCGCGATCACTGCCGAGGCTGGTTATCAGGAAGGATTCGCCATCGTGGGAGACTCCACGGTCCAGGATGTGGGCGGGGGCGTTTGCCAGGTGGCCACGACGGCGTTCCGGGCTGTGTTTTGGGCGGGACTGCCCATCGTCGAGCGCAACCCTCACCGCTATATTGTCAGCCGCTATTTCCTCAAGGGCGGACCGCACGGGCTGGACGCGGCCATCTATGATCCCGGTCTCGACTTCAAGTTCAAGAACAATACCGGTTCATACCTGGTGATCAAGACCGATGCCAGCGACCCAGCCAATTTCACCGTCACGATCTATGGCACTAATCCTGGTTGGACAGTGACGATGGAGGAGCCAGTGATCAAAGCGGGCAAGGAGCCTGGACCCCGCATGGCCGACGTTCAAGACCCGACCAAGCCTGTCGGCTACAAGGTAATGACTCAATCGGCGGTGGCTGGCGAAAGTGTGAGCATCACGCGTGTGGTGAAGCAGGGTAGTACGGTGGTCTCGCGTGACACCTTCAATACCAACTACCAGCCTGCCAGCGAGCAGTGGATTGTGGGCACCAAGAAGTAGGGATCAGACCCCCGTGGTCTCCAAGACCACGGGGGTCTGTGTGATACACTTGTGGAGTGCGCGGGAGATATCCATGCGGCGAGAGTATCCGGATGCGCCGATCGTCACCGTCGGGCTGGTCGTGCGGCGGGGAGATCGGGTCCTGATTGTGCAGCGGGGCAATGCGCCCAACAAAGGTCGCTGGAGCATTCCGGGCGGCGCGGTTGAAGTGGGCGAGCCGCTGCGTGCTGCCGGCCAGCGTGAGGTGCGTGAGGAATGTGGCATCGAGGTTGCGGTGGGGGCAGTGGCCGGTGTCTTCGAGACGATTCTGCCCGACGACCAGGGCCGCGCGCGTTATCACTATGTCATAGTGGACTTCTTTGCCGATTACGTCGCGGGCGAGTTGCAGCCGTCATCCGACAGCGCCGCCGCGCGCTGGGTGACACGCGACGAGCTGACGGATTTCGACATCACTGAAAAGGCACGCGAGCTGTTGATGCAGTAGTTGCAATGAACCGTATAGACTCACGGGGTCCCCAGAACCTCGGGGGTCTTTTTTCGCTCTGCAGTTGCATGTCGCTTTGCAGCGTGGCAGCGGCGATAAGCATTTCTGCTTAGAGCTAGTAGGCGTCTTGGCCGATGCTGCCCGGGTGGCCGGGTGGTACACTGTTAACAGAAGGGAGACGCCTGATGAGGGACCGTGTACGCTGGCGTGAGCAGCAGCGCGTAACATACTCGCCACGATCACGAGGACGGCGCGACGACGAAGTTAAGGGACTCATTCACACTTTCATTTGTCCAGCCTGTCATGCTATCCTGAAGGATCAAGCCTGGTTCGTTGATGAAGCATTGTACCGGCAACTCGATGGCAAGCCCGGCGTGTGGCCGGCGTTGTGCCCTGGCTGTTTGAAGGTGGCGCGTGGCACGTACGAGGGTGAGGTTATTCTGCACAGCCGCTTGCTCGTCCCAACCAAGTCCATTGCGTTCGAACTGATCGGAAACGAAGAAGAACGCGCCCGTTGCTCCAATCCTCTATCGCGTCTGACGGCTGTCGAGGATCTGGGTGACGAGATCAAGATTCTGACGACAACGCCTGTGCTGGCCGAGCGTATCGGCAAGGCATTCTGCAAAGTCTACGAGGGGCATCTCGAGATCCAGCAGACACCGCTGGCCAGGCACTGTCGTGTACGCTGGCATCGCGAATAGATATCGCATGGCTTCTCTTGAGGCTGCGCGGCGTCTGGACGCATTGACAACTACGTCCATTCCATCTCCTCCTCCTTCGACTAACTGTCCTCGCACCAGGGCAGGCAAACGGGGCTGCGATCGTTGCAGCCCCGTTTGTGGTTGTGTGCGAGAGCGCTGGTAGCGTTACATTGGTTTAGGATTCGGTCAGGGGATGGCAAAACAAGAGTTCGCCACCGCTCTTCAACTGTGGTAGACGTAGTGTGCTGAGCACATATCTCACAGAGCAGGAGGGGGTCAGCCATGACACAGATACTCCAGCCAGCTTTGCAATTCAACGGTATGGCGCGCCGATGCAGCACACGTTGTTGGCCCGGAAGGAACGCCGAGAGCGTTACGCCACTAATGATTTCCTAGCCAGATCCTAAGTTGGCGTAACGCTCGCGGCCAACTGAGCGCTGACGAGCTTGCTTTTTTTGGACTTTAGCGCGACAATAGTTAGAGTCTGTGGAAGAGAGAGCTTGATGGTACACAATGTTACGGCACGATTCGAACGGCTTGGCCTGCAGCGGCGGATCATGATCTACGTTACAGCCGGCCTGGTCGCCTTCTCCGTCATTTTCGGATTCGTTGCTCTTCAGGCGATTCACGAATCAAGCACTCTCGTTTTTCGAGAACGGCTACTGGTCGCCATGATGGTGGCGCGAGAACTTGACAACAGCATCGTGCACATTCAGAGGGAAATCCAAGAAACAAGTGCATCCATACCACTACCCCTCACAGGAGCGCTTCCCCGCACGGAGCGAAACTCTGGCGATGTGCAGAACGCGTTACGCGCGCTCTATGACCACTGGGTTCACCTGCACGGTTTCCAGACCCTCACGCGGCTTTCATTGACCGACATACGTGGTGACGTGCTATTGACCGAACCCTACAGCCCTGATCTGATTGGACGTCGCCTAGCGCAAGAGTCGGGACTGCCAGATGCTTTCCAGTTCCAGCCTGCAGCCATCGCCGAAGGCGTTACAGTCGACGCCCGCTCCTCCTCGGTCATCCTGGTAGTGGTTCCAGTGAGCGTCGATCAACAGACGACAGGCTTTCTCGTTGGCGAAATCAATCGCGGCTACGCCGCCAAGTGGCTTGAACCGTTGCTGGGCGCGGACACAACCGGCTATCTGGCCGAGGTTGTGGACAATGCAGGCTTCGTGGTTGCGACAAATGGCAGAGGCAAACCGTTCACACCCAGCCTGCATCAGCACCTAGTTGCACCGTCAATGAGTTCACGACAATCCGGTGTGTGGACGCACGCGCTTCACGTCAACGGCAAGGATGTGAGCCACGTCATCGCCTTTGCCCCACTGCAGCAGCTACCGTGGGGGGTGATCATCGAACAAAGGGTAGACGAAGCGCTCATGCTGCCACGCAAGCTACAGGGAAGCTTCATCGCCCTTGGACTGCTGGCCTTGCTGGGGGGAGTGACGCTTGCCTGGGCCACCACTCGCACCGTCGTGCGGCCGATCAGAGCCCTGATTGAAGCCGCGCAGGATATTGCGCGTGGCAACCTCGACGTACCACTGGATATTAGCGGCGGCGATGAAGTGGGTGTTCTCGCGCGCACCTTTGATGACATGCGCGTGGCACTGCAGCAATCGCGTTCGGAGATCGCGCTCTGGAATCAAGAACTCGAATCGCGAGTCCGGCAACGGACAAGCGAATTGACGGCGCTAGTCGAATCCTCTCATGCGCTGACATCCACACTGAATCTTGATGCCCTGTTCGCCATTCTGATGGAGAAGGTGCAGCAGGTTTTTCCAGCCGCGGAAGGGAGTGCGCTCTTTTTGTTCGAGCCCGAAACCCGAATACTTGCTGTGCACTCGTCCGATGGCTTCGACGCGGACGAACGTGGGCGCTTGCGGTTCCACATCGGGGAGGGGATCGCCGGCAAGGTATTCGAATCGCAAAGGCCGCTGCTCCTAGAATCGCCCACTATGGTGCGGGCTGCGCAGACCGATTTTTCCGATGCCAACCGCGCCCACTTCTTGCGCGCCGTGAGCGACCGCGTTGTACAGAGCGCGCTCGGGGTCCCCCTTGTATCCAAAGGCACGCAACTGGGTGCGTTGGTGCTTAGCAGCTTTTCGCGTCAGAGGGCGTTCAATGGAAGCGATGTGCCCATGCTCCAGGCTCTGGCAGACCAGGCAGCGGCAGCTATCGAAAACGCGCGGCTGTATGCCGAACTACAGAAGAAAGAGGCTGTCCGTGCACAACTGCTTGAAAAGATCATCGACGCACAAGAGGAGGAGCGCAAGCGAATCGCACGCGAGTTGCATGACGAATTTGCCCAGACACTGACCGCGTTGATGATTAACCTTCAGTTCACGAGCCAGAATCTGCCGGCCGACATGAATGGCCTGAAGCAGCATCTTGAGGCTACTCAGGCTCTGACCGCGCAAATTCTGCGTGAGATCAGCCAGTTGATTCTCGAGTTGCGTCCTACCGTGCTCGATGACCTCGGTCTAGTGCCCGCGTTGCGCTGGTACGCGGAGAGTCGTTTAGAACCAGCAGGCACGCGTGTCCACGTCGAAGCAACAGGGCTGAAACATCGCTTGCCCACGGGCATGGAGACGGCGCTCTTCCGCATAGTACAAGAGGCCGTCAACAACATCGCCAAACATGCGTGTGCCCATGCGGTGCATATCCGCCTGGCGGCCAGCGAGACACAGATTTCGGTAGAGGTAGAGGATGATGGGATAGGCTTCAAGTCGGAAGAAGCATTCCAAGTCAGAGATGGGATGCGAGGGCTTGGCCTGCTGGGAATTCGTGAGCGAGCTAGCCTCCTGGGTGGCATACTGACGATTGATTCCCACTTTGAACAGGGAACACACCTGAAGGTGGACATACCATGGACGAAAGTACCATAACTCCTATCCGCGTGCTCATTGCGGACGATCATACCGTCGTTAGAAAAGGGATTCGTTTGCTGTTGGAAGCTGAGCCAGATCTGGAAGTGGTGGGGGAAGCAAAAGACGGCCGCGAAGCAGTGCATCTGGCGCACAAGCTGGAACCTGATGTGGTGGTGATGGACCTGACGATGCCAGAGATGGATGGTCTGGAGGCGACACGCCTGATCAAGCAAGCCACGCCGCACATTCACATCCTTGTTCTGACTGTGCATGAGAGTGACGAATACTTCTTCCGGGTGCTGCAGGCTGGAGCCTCAGGGTATGTCCTGAAACGCGCTGCGGTGAGTGATCTGTTGGCGGCAGTGCGCGCGGTGGCTCGCGGAGAGGTATTCCTTTATCCCACAGTAGCGAAGAAACTGCTGACCGACTACCTGGGGCGCGCACAAGGTAGCGGCGAGGCTAGAGATATCTATGCCAAACTGACTGTCCGTGAACGCGAGATCTTGACGCTCATCGGTGAGGGGTTAACCAACCGGGAGATCGCCGACCAGCTGGTGCTCAGCCTGAGCACGGTGCAGACTCATTATACGCACATTGTTGAGAAAATGAACCTGCGCAATCGCGCCGAATTGATCAAGTACGCGATCCGGCACGGTATGATTGATGTGGATGCGGAATAGCTTCTGGACTGCCGGTGAGCGACGGGAATCATGCAAGACGCTATGCAAATAGCGTCTTCTTTTATGCCCAAATCATGTTCAGCACGATAGACACCCTGCACTTGCGGTAGTATTGTATCTATCTGGATAGGCTGCGCAAGAGCACACGCCCAAGGGGAAAGAAATGCACGCAGGGATTGACAAGAAAGCAGGCGTTGGCCGGCGGAGGTTTTTGAAGCTCTTTGCTGCCGTTGCGGGGAGTACGACCGTCGCAGGACCGCTCCTGGCAGTCAGCGCCAGGGCCGGTAAAAAGAATGTAGAACGGTCGCCTGCTCACCAGTGGGCGATGGTCTTTGATCTGCGCAAATGCGAGGGCTGCGTCACGCGGGGCGAGGCGCCGCAGTGTATTGAGGGCTGCAACGCTGAACACTTTGTTCCCAAGGGCCAGCAGTGGATCACTGTCTATGAAGTGCAAGGACCAGGCGGCCACACCTACTTCCTACCTCGTCCCTGCATGCAGTGCGAGAACGCCCCTTGCTTGAACGTCTGCCCGGTGGGCGCCACTTACCGCACCCCAGAAGGGGTGGTCCTGATTGACCATGAGTTGTGCATCGGCTGTCGCTCGTGTATGGCTGCCTGTCCCTATGCAGCCCGCTCTTTCAACTGGGAGCGGCCAGAGAACCCACCCGGAGCAATCTTCGCACGTTACTCACCGGAATACCCGGTTCCTCACCGCCAGGGCACGGTTGAGAAGTGCATGCTCTGCGCTCATCGTGTCAGCGATGGCAAAATACCCGCCTGTGCCGATTCTTGCCCAATGTTCGCCATCTACTTGGGCGATCTGGTTCAAGATATCGCGACGAATGGGCAGGAACTCGTTCAGTTATCACGCTTCCTTGCCGACAACAATGCTTTCCGGCTCAAGGAAGACCTCGGCACACGCCCGCGCGTGTGGTATATCCCCGGTCATGGTCAGGAATCAGATCACCTGATCGATGATGATCGTCATCCACAGAAGGCGCGCACCTGGCAGGAACTTGGCGTAAGCCTGGACAATCCACGAGGAGAACGCAAATGATCCCTCAGCCTGAAGAGAGACTGGAAGAAGTCGCGCTTCGCCCGCTGACACGAACAGCCCGTGGGTGGTATGTCTGGGTGGCCTTTCTCCTGTTGGTAACCATGGGCGGCTTCATAGCCTACTTGTATCAGATCCAGAATGGGCTGGCCGTTACCGCCATGCGCGACACCGTGATCTGGGGACTCTACATTACCAACTTCGTCTTCTTCATTGGCATCAGCCATGCCGGAACGCTCATCTCCGCCATCCTAAGAGTGACCCATGCTGAGTGGAGACGGCCAGTGACGCGTATGGCCGAGGTTATCACGGCTGTTGCGTTGATGATCGGCGCCCTGATGCCCATCATAGACTTGGGTCGCCCCGACCGTATTCCCAACCTGCTCTTGCACCCACAGATGGGCGCTCCCATTATCTGGGATTTTATCTCCATCGCGACGTATCTAACAGGCAGCCTCATCTACCTCTATCTGCCCTTGATCCCTGACCTGGCTCTGGTCAGAGATCGACTGCGGGGAAAGATCAGCCGGCTGCGCTGGACGCTCTATGCCGTCCTGGCAATGGGGTGGCAGGATACAGAGGAGCAGCGCCACAGCCTGGAACGCGGCATCTCAGTGATGATGGTGCTCATTATTCCTATCGCCATTTCGGTACACACGGTTGTCTCATGGATCTTTGGCATGACCTTGCGCGCCGGCTGGAACAGCACCATCTTTGGTCCATATTTCGTGATCGGCGCAATCTTCTCTGGCATTGCCGGCATCATCACGGTGATGTACATCTTCCGGCGTGTCTACCACTTGGAGGAGTATATCACGGAGAAACACTTCCGCAACTTGGGCTATCTCTTGGTCACTCTAGGCGTCATCTACTTCTACTTCACCCTGGCCGAGTATCTGACCACCGCCTACAAAATGCAGACCGGTGACAAAGCGCTGATAACACAGCTAGTGCAGGGCACGTATGCCCTGCCCTTCTGGGGCTTCGTTGCTGCTGGGATCGTTATTCCTATCCTGATCATCGCTCTGCCCCGCACGCGTACGGTTCCATTCATCACTATCGCCTCAGTGCTTGTAAACATCGGCATGTGGCTGAAGCGGTTCGTCATCGTGGTGCCGTCCCTATCCTTGCCTCTCATGGAAACGCCATGGGGGATATACAAACCTACGTGGGTCGAGGTGATGATCATGACTGCCGGCTTTGCCGGCTTCGCGCTGCTCTTTACACTCTTTGCCAAGCTGTTCCCCATCATCTCGGTTTGGGAGATCAAGGAGGGCTGGCAGCGAGCCGAGGCCACACCAGCCGCATCAGCCGCAGGCTTCGCCGAGGGGCAGACCAGACTCAGCCTGGAAACGGGAGGTGCAAGTGGTGACTAGATGGATTGGGAGGCTGATCGCCTGCGTGTTTGTCCTGCTTGTTGTGTTCATGACGATGAGTCTGCAGCCTATTGCGCGCGCCGAAGCGCCAGACGTTCCGCCGCTCCGGGTAGAGGTAACGGACAGCGGATTCGCATTCAACGGCATGTCCGGCGATGTGAACATCGAGGTACAGCAAGGTCAGTTGGTGGAGATCGTTTTCATTTGGAACCATCGTGGTTACCCGGCAGAGGAGCACGTTATTGTCCTCGACGGATACAAGCTGGAGACGGACAAGATAGATGCCTCTCACAGGGAGGCCACGCTCAAGTTCATCGCTAACAAGCCAGGCACCTTCACATTCAAATGCGACCTGAACTGCGACATCCATAGCGCTCTGCAGAGGGGGCGCCTGAAAGTGAAGGCGGCCGGTGATAGCGCAGCAGCAAACCTGACGGCGACAAGTCTACGCATGACGCCGTCCGCATCGACAACGGCAGGTGCGGTCGTCTCTTTGATGGTCGCCCTTAAGGATGCCAAAGGTGCTCCTGTGGCGAAAGCCGTCGTTCATTTCTACATGGACGCCGAGTTTGCGGGCACCAGGGGGCAAATGGAGATCGGCACGGTCAAGACCGATGCCAACGGGGTAGCCTTCTTGGAGTACCGGCCCACAGTGCCTGCTACACAGCAGACGATCACTGCTTCGTTTGAGGGTATGGGCGTCTTCGGCGAGAGCCAGAGCACCACTGTCCTCCAGTTATCAGAGGCGCCGCCTTCGGCCTACGTTATCGCTCCTATCGGCCTGGACAGTATGCGCTCGTTGGCGCCCCTGGTGGTCGTGGCCGTCATCCTTGTCGTCTGGCTGATCTACGCTTGGGTTCTGTCTCAAGTCTGGAGCATATCCCGGCGACAGGCAAAGAAGTGAGCTGGTGCAGGTTCTGAGTCGAACGGAACGGAAGGGGCTAGAACGATTAATGTGGAAGGAGATTGCCATGTTGTACAGGAATCGCATCAAGGTACTAACAACGGCCGGGCTGCTGGCCATGGTCGCGGTGTTACTGGCTGCGTGCGGGTTCGTGCCACAGAGCGACTATGACGCAGCAAAGCAGGCATTGGCTGCCCAAGATCAGAAGGTCACGGCTTTGCAAAAGCAGCTATCTGCGCAGGAAAAGGAAACGCCGGCAAAACAGGCAGGAATCAATTGGACGGCCAAGCCCACTTGGACGCCCGCGCCCGCGCCGACTCCGCTCCCTGCCGGCGTGACGGCGCCGACGCGACCGCCAATGCCCGCGTCGTACAATGACGCGGTGAAATTCGTCTACTATGTCGAGACGCTGACGAGCGGCGCGCACCCCAGCATCTATGGTCTGGAACCGACGGTCGCCTGTGTGCTGAGCGGCGTGTTCAAGCGCGGCACCAAAATGGTGTGGCGCTTTGAAATCATTGACGTGTCAACCGGCAAGCGGTTGACGGCGCAAGATGGTCCGACCATCAAGATCAAGATTCCCGGTAAGGACGATCTGACTGGACGCTTTTCGCAACGCGCGGGCGGCGCGGGTATGCCGGATGCGCCTTGGATGTGGGCGGCCGGTTGGGATATTCCGCCGGATTACCCGCTCGGCGCGTTGGATTACAGCATCGTCGTGACCACCAAAGATGGACGCACGGATACGTGGAAAATTCCGGCGTTGATTCAAAAGGTCGCGAACGGGATTGACAGCCGCGTGCAGATTGTGGATTGACATGAAAAGGTGCGACGCACGTTGGACGTGCGTCGCACTTTACTTGAACCGCCAAGACGTAAAGACCGCCAAGGAATGTCATGCTGAGCACATGCGCGGAGTGAATCCATTCGCGAAGCATCTTGTTATTGGGAATGAGAATAGTTTCTCCCCTTGAGAACGACCTTCCAGAGAACAACAAGATTCTTTGTCGCTCTCTGGAAGTCATTTCGTTGCTCATTTTCTTCAAGAGCCGCTTCTCAGAATGACAGGTGCCCACTGCAATAAGGTCGTGTGCGCCCCAACCGTCATTGCGAGAATCCCATACCGCCCCTTTGGCGGTATGCCTGACGGCAGAAACTGTCTCTGCGAGGAGCGTTCCTCAGCGACGAAGCAGTCTCCCCCGCCGCGTGCAAAGGAGATTGCTTCGCAAAGGACGCTCGCAATGACAGTGGGGAGTTTCTGAGTAGGAGCGCACTTTGCGACGAAGCAATCTCATTTCTGCGCGAAACGGGGGAGATTGCTTCGCTCCGCTCGCAATGACGGGCCCGACCATACCTTTTTGCAGTGGACACATGACAGCTAAAGATGCTTTGCGTTCTTTGCGCCCTTGCGGTGAATCCGAAATTAGGAGGAAAAAATGCGGACAAGAATCACGCTCGTTCTGTGCATCATCGTTCTAGTTACGCTTGCCGCGTGCGCGAGCCAGCCGCAACCGCAAGCGACAGCTCAACCGGCGCCGCAGAGCAATGCGCCGGCGGGCGCCGCGCCGAATCCACAAGCCGCCGCCGCGCCCGCGCAAATCAAATTGCTCAAGACGCAGCCGGAAAAGGGTTTCAGCGGCGAGAAATTCACGCTCGCCGGGGAAGGTCTGCCCGCGAACAAAGAGATCACGTTCTACTGGAAGACCTTCGACGGCAGTTACGTGATGAAGGCGATGCCGGAGACGGTGGAATTTTACGAACGCAAATTCGAAGAAAAACGTGTGCCGCTCGGCAAAGCGACAACGGACGCGCAAGGCAAACTCAACGCGACCTTCACCGTGCCGGAAGATTTCGGCGAAGTCCACGACATTTACGGCGTCCTCGATGGGCAGGATGTCGCGAAAGCCGGCTATCGCTTGATGCGGCAAGTGACGATCAGTCCCAAAGAAGGACCGGTCGGAACGCCGATCACGATCAAAGTGACCGGGCTTGGCGCGGGGCTCTATGACAGCACGATCGGAGTGCGCTACGACAACAAGCACACCGGTTTCATTTCCGCGGTGACGACGCGCGGCAGCGTGACCGCCGTGATTCGCGCGGCGGGTCCGGTCGGCAAGCGCGTGATTGACATCGGCAACGCGAACAAGACAGTGACATATCTCAACATTCAGCAATCGCCGGTCGCGCACATTCCGCAATTCAGTTTCAGCTTTAACGTCACGAAAGATAACGGCGCGCCGCCCGACACCGTAGATTTTCCCGAAGCAAATGCCGTCGCCATGACGAGCGATGCCGCCGTGCCGCGCACCGCGTCGTCCAGCAAAATAGCCGCGCCGGGCGTTTCCGCGACGCTACAGCCGGTGACCGGCGTGATTCTCACCAAGACGACGTTCCAAGCCAAGGGGCTAACACCGAATGCGCCCGCGCAATTGTTTTGGGTGAGCGCGCGCGGCAATCGGCTCAGCCCGAGCGGCTGGAATTTGATTGAGACGCCGCTGACCGAAGCGACCGCCGCGGCCGATGGATCGCTCAGCGCGAACTTGCAAATTCCAGACGATCTCGGCGGATGGCACACCGTGAAAGTCGTTCAAGGCAACAAGGTGACGACAGAAGTGCCGTTCTTTGTCGAACGCAGTCTGGTGAGCGTCACGCCCAAGCGCGTCAAAGTCGGCGAGACGTTTACGATCAACGTCAAGGGTATTGGCTGGACCGAACTCGATAACACGGTCGCGGTGACGTACGACAACGCGTACATCGGCTATGCGTGCGGATTCAACAGCAACGGCGACATCACGCTCAATCTGATCGCGACCGGCACGCCCGGCACGCACCTGATCGAGTTTTGGCCCACGATTTATCAGGGTCAAGGCAAGCCACCGTGGTTGTATCAGATGCCGCAACTTTCGGCATTGCAGGATGCGCCGGGGCTCGCGCTCGGCTATCGCCTACCCATCTTCCGGCTGGCGATCGAGGTAGTCGAGTAGCGAAAGCTTCTGGGCTCTCGAGCTGATCGCGGATCCGAGGCTTTGCGCCTGCTCGATGCTCATGCCTGGTTGGCGCACCGTGGGGTGCGCGGGACGCTTGGCTGACGATGGCCGGCGTAGATACCTGAATGCTTGGTAAGGAGGAATAAGGACATGAGGAAGCTTCTTTTGGCAGCCATGCTCGTCTGGTCTATGTGGGTTGTTGCAAGTTGCGGGGCAACTCCCACCCCGACACGGGTGCCGCCGACGGCAACACCTGTTCCACCTACGGCAACACCCGCCCCCAAGATTGACATGGTTAGTGTGGCGCGCGGTGGACTGCTCTATGACAAGTGGTGGAAGGTTACGGACGGCGCCAGCGAACCCACGAACAATCAAGCCCTCTGGGCCTTGCAGACGACCAACACGCTCAAGGGTAGTGATACCTGGCGCTGCAAGGAGTGCCACGGCTGGGACTACAGGGGCAAGGATGGCGCCTACAGCAAGGGATCACACTACACCGGCTTCCCTGGTGTGCGGGACGCCGGCCAGAGGAAACCCGTCGCAGAACTGGCCTCCATTCTGGGCGGATCAGCTAACGCCGAGCACAACTTCTCTACTGTGCTCAAGGCCAACGACATCAACGATCTGGCCAACTTCCTAAAGTACGGACTGGTGGACATGAGCACCGTACTGGACTACGCTGCCAAGAAACCTATCGCAGGCGACGCTGCCGCAGGCAAGCTGCTCTTTGGTGGAGTGTGCGCTGCCTGTCACGGAGATGATGGTAAGAAGCTGAACTTTGGCAGTGCGAGTGCACCCGAATATATCGGGACGGTCGCCGTAAGCAACCCGTTCGAGTTTCTCCACAAGACTCGCGTCGGGCAGCCGGCTTCCAAGCCTGTCATGCCTTCAACACTGGTGTTGGGCTGGACCGAGCAGCAGATGAGCGACGTTATTGCCTATGCTCAGTCGCTGCCGCAGAAATAGCGGGGCAACCCCAGCCACTCCATGCAGGCCTTCATGGGCCTGGCCTACCAACAGGAGACGGCCTGGAGTCCAACCTGGGCGCTGGCAATCCTGCTGGCCGGCGGCGTTCTGTCTTTTGTCTTGTCCGTGTATCTCTTCGAGTGGGATAGCCAGAACACGCAGCGCCGGCCCAAGGCGCTTGCTGTGCTGGCGCTCGCCCCCTACATCGCCGCAGCTCTCTTTCTGCGCTAGGCCGGACGGCAGAAGTCACACAGCAGCCCTCCCCCAGGTGTCGCAACCTGGGGGAGGGCTGATTTGTCCGGGTCGTGCTGAAAGCTCATGGGCTACGCCCCCACCACCCGCATAGCGACGTCTGTCCGCTCCCACAGCCGCTGCGGCTGGTAGCGCACGGTGCTGATGTCCTTGAGGATGAGCTCGAGCGGGCAGCCGTGACGGGCGCAG
>CAYOEZ010000016.1:0-37364 GCA_964402955.1 uncultured Ktedonobacterales bacterium
CGAAACGGGGGAGATTGCTTCGCTCCGCTCGCAATGACGGGTCCGTCCAGACCTTTTTGCAGTGGGCACACGACAAGTGCGGTAGTAGTACTGATCGCCAACCACATGTCGAGGAGTTGCACGATTGAACAATCGCGATCGTTTCCGGGCCTGCCTGAGCTTCGAGAAGGTTGACCGCCTGCCGCGCTTCGAGTGGGCGACGTGGTGGAATCAGACCATCGAGCGCTGGCAAGGCGAAGGACTGCCGCAGAACCTGCCGCCGGGCAAGCACGGCGTGGTCAAGGTGATGGAGTTCTTTGGTCTTGACCCCGTCTGGCAATGGTGGTTTCCCATCCTTAAGCCCACTTACCCACAGATGCCGCATGGCATCGGGCCGGTGGCCGACATGGCCGATTACGAGCGCATACGCGAGCACCTCTATCCCGAGATCGACTGGGAGGAGGCCTTCCCCGCGCAGGTGCGAGAGCGGCACGAGAAGGGCGAGCTGGCAGTCTGGTTCACCATTGACGGCTTTTTCTGGTATGCGCGCAGGCTGCTGGGCATCGAGCGTCATTTCTACGCCTTCTACGACCAGCCCGAACTGCTGAAGCGCATCAACGACGACCTGCTGGCTTACTGCAAGTGCATCTTGACCGGCATGGCCAATATCATCGAGCCGGAGTTCATGACTTTTGGCGAGGATATGTCCTATAACAACGGGCCGATGCTCTCGAAGGCCACCTTCGACGAGTTCATGGCGCCCTATTACCACGAACTGATCCCGATGATCACGTCGCGCAACATCGTTCCCATCGTTGACTCAGACGGCAACATCGAAGCATGCATTCCCTGGTTTACCGACTGCGGCGTGCAGGGGATGCTGCCATTCGAGCGGCAGTCGGGCGTGGACGTGGCGCGCATTCGCCGCACGTCGCCTCGCCTGCGCATGATCGGCGCCTTCGACAAGATGACCATGCCCTACGGCAAAGAGGCGATGCGCGCCGAGTGGGACAGGCTGTTGCCCACAATGAAGCAGGGCGGCTTCATCCCCAGCGTCGATCACCAGACGCCGCCGGGCGTGTCCATGGCCCAGTACCGGGACTATCTCGACCTGATGTGGGAGTATACCGAGCAAGCGGCTTGATCTGGAGTGCGACGACTCCTGTCGTCGCACTCCACAAACGAGGAGACCGTATGAAAAAGGCAATGACCTCGCGCGAGCGCGTTCTCACCGCATTTGCCCGCCAGGAACCGGACCGCGTGCCGATCGACTACGACAGCAACCCGGGCATTGATCTGCGTCTCAAACAGCACTTCGGCCTGGCCAGAGACGACAACGATGGCTTGCGCCAGGCCCTGGGCGTCGACTTTCGCACGGTCAACCCGCCCTTTGCCGGCCCCAAGCGCCACGCTGCTATCCCCGACCGCCATATCGACGAGTGGGGCATCCACCGCCGCTGGGTCGAGCACGAGTCGGGCGGCTACTGGGATTACTGCGACTTCCCGCTGCAGAATGCGACGCTGGATGAAGTTGAAGCCTGGCCGCTGCCCACGGCTGATGACTTTGACTACTCGCACATTGCGGATGAGTGCAAGCGGTACAATGGGTATGCGATTGTCGCGGGCGGCGCAGGAACCGCCTGCATCATGAACACCGCCGGCTTCTGGCGCACGATGGAGCAGGTTTTCATCGACCTGCTGACCGATGATCCTGCCGGGCTGCGGTTGATTGACCGCTTCATGGACGTCCAGTACGAACGGATGGTGCGTACGCTCGAGGCCGGGCGCGGCATGTATTCGATCATGTGGATGGGCGAAGATCTGGGCACACAAATGTCGCAGATGATCAGCATGGCACTTTTCCGCAAGCACATCCGCCCCCGCCAGCAGCGCTTTGTCAGCCTGGCGCGAGACTTTGGCCTGCACGTGGTGCTGCACACTTGCGGTTGCAGCAGTTGGACCTATGATGACTACGCCGAGATGGGCGTGACAGTCGTCGATACCTTGCAGCCGGAAGCCACAGACATGTCGCCGCGCTACCTCAAGAATCGCTATGGCAGCAAACTGGCCTTCCACGGCTGCATCTCGACGGCGGGAGCGGTAGCCTTCGGCAGCGTGGATGAGGTGGTCGCCAGCGTACGCGAGACGCTGGACACCATGATGCCGGGCGGCGGCTACGCTCTGGCGCCCACCCACCAGTTGCAGGACAATTCGCCCACCGAAAACGTCCTGGCCATGTACGAGACAGCGCATACCTACGGCCGCTACCATTAATCCAGACCCCCGTGGTCTCTGAGACCACGGGGGTCTACAGAAACCTATACACTGCATCACTGAGGAGAATTGATTGGCTGACCGACGACGCCCGCCAACGCCACTGAGCTTTAAGCCGAACATGGAAGATACCGCCCGCCGCTGGGAGGCGTATTACAACGGCGACATCATTGATCGGCCAATTGTCGTTGTCAGCGCGCCGCTTCCGGGCAAGACGTTGCCGCCGGCGCCCAGCTACCGCGATCGGGCGACGGGCGATATCGACGCCGTGATTGACGCCGCACTGGCGCGGGCCGAGCACACCTACTATGGCGGTGAATCTGTACCGTGCTTCATGCCCAGCTTCGGGCCAGACGAGTGTGCTGTCTTCTGCGGCGCCGAGTTGCGCTGGAGCAATGATTCAGGCGATACCAACTGGTCAGTTCCCTGCGTGACCGACTGGGAGAGCGTTTTGCCCTTGCGCCTGCACACCGAAAGCCCGATCTGGCAGCGCATGCTGGCCGTGTACCGCCGCGCCGCCGAGCGACTGGCCGGCAAGATGCTGATCATGGAACCTGATCTGCATACCAATATGGACCTGCTGGCGGCCCTGCGCGGCCCGCAGCAACTCTGCCTCGATCTGATTGACCAGCCGGAAATGATTGACCGGGCCATGATGTCGGCGCGAGCCATCTTCCCCGAATTGTGGCGCGCCGTCGTCGAAGCTGGACAGATGAAAGAGCGCGGCTTCTATCACGGCTTGTATTCGACCGAAGGTTGCGCCATGCTGCAGTGCGATTTCAGCGCCATGATTGGGCCGGCCATGTTCCGCCGCTGGGTGTTGCCCGCGCTCGAAGAGGAAGCTGAGATCGTTCATGACGTGTACTACCATTGGGACGGGCCTGACGCGCTCAAGCACCTGCCTGACCTGGTCGCCAGCAAGGGGCTGTACACGCTGGCCTACGTGGTGGGCGACGGTCGCGGCCGGCACACCGATTACCTGCATATCACTAAGAAAGTGCAAGAGGGCGGCAAGGCGGTGGCTGTCTACGGCACACCTGACGAGCTGAAGATCATGCACAAAGAGCTGCGTCCGGAGAAGACGCTCTACCAAACCTGGGTGCAAAGTCCGGCTGAGGCGGATGCTCTGCTAGAGTGGTTCGTCAAGAATACATAGATAGAGGATCCCGCGCTGGCTTCCACCCTATGGTATCGCCAGCCGGCGCAGGCGTGGGACGAAGTTACACTGTTGAACAATGGTGGTTTCCTGCGTAGTATAGCCCCTCGTGGGCGTCGAAAGCCCCGATACGGCCAATTCGACGGCCACCCCCTGAGGGCCGGGGGCAGGCAAACAGCCTATGCTACACGTTTCGGTGCCTTGTTCAACACCCTCGACGACGTTGAGTTTGCAGCGCAAGGCGGGAAGGAGTATACTGTTGTGTGTATGCCACCTTCATCTGCATGAACAAGCGAGTAACGGCAGGCGCGCTGATTGTGCTGCACAACGCAAGACGATGACACTGAGGAGGAGCGGCAATTGCCAGACATCTCATTATCAAGCATGTGGATGCGTGGACGGTTTGACCGCCCTCGTGACTTCTTTTGTACCGGGGTAAGGCTGGGTTTTCGCAGCTTTGAGGTCAACGGCGGGGCGACGCCGACGTTCTACGACAATATCCACCCCGGCGAGTTCAACATCCCCAGCTTGCACGACCCTGCCCCTGGCGCGATCGGCATGATGGACATGGCCCGCAACGATATCGTCTTCACCTCGCTCGACGACGCACATCGCGAGCAGGCTGTGGCGATAGCCAAAGACTCCATCGATGTGGCCGTGCGTTATGGCGCAAGGGCAGTCATTCTGCACGTCGGCAATGTCGACGTTGACCCGGAACTACAAAACACCCTTGAGCAATTGCAAGCGCGGGGGCTCATTGCCAGCCCTGAAGCAGACCAGATCAGGTCGCGTCTGGTGACTGAGCGCATGTTCCATTACGACGAGCATATGACGGCGCTCAAACGCAGCCTCGATATGCTCATTCCTTATGCAGCGGCCCGCGCCGTATGTCTGGGCATAGAGACCCGGCGGCGCATCCGTCAGGTTCCCAACTTCGAGGAGATGCAGTGGTTGCTGGCCTACTACCAGGATGCGGCCATCGGCTACTGGCACGACGCCGGTCACGCTGAAGCGCAGGCGGCGGTTGGTATGACCCCGCATGTCGATTGGTTGCGCAGCTTCGGCTCGCGTCTGGTGGGTATTCACCTGCATGATGTGATCGGATTTGACGATCACCAGGCGCCCGGCGCCGGCTCGGTGGACTGGAGCGGTCTTGCGCCCTTTGTACCCGAGCGGGGGCTGCGCACGGCTGAGATTGACGCACAGACATCCGAAGAGGCGCTAACGGCAGGCGTCGAACATCTGGCTGCACAGGGCTGGATCCGCCCATAACGCCTGGCTGACGTTGCCCCAAGGAGAGTCGTGGTGGATTTGCACGGACGTGTGGCAGTGGTTACCGGCGGCAGCGGCACATTGGGCGGCGTGATCTGTCGCGCCCTGGCGCAGGCGGGCGCACATATCGTCGCCACGTACAACACCTCACAGGCGAAGGCTGAGCGATTGGCCAGCGAGTTGAGCGCTGCGGGACAGGTCACGGCAATCGCGCTTCAGGCCGACGTGACGGCGCAGACGAGCATCGATGCCCTGATGGCGCAGACGATGGATGCCTTCGGGCGCATCGATGTGCTCATCAACGATGCTGCATACAACCGATACATCCCCTTCCAGGATCTGCAAACACTGGATGAGGCCGTTTGGAACCAGATCATGCAGTGCAATCTCACCGCGCCGTTCCTGGCCATGCGCTCGGTCGCTCCCATCATGAAGCGCCAGGGTGGGGGACGGATTGTCAACATTGCATCAATAGCCGGCTTCGCCCCGCGCGGCAGCAGCATTGCCTACGCGGTTTCCAAGGCGGCTTTGCTGCACTTGACGCGCTGCATGGCGGTGGCGCTGGCGCCCGACATCCTGGTGAATTCCGTGTCGCCGGGTTATATGGTCGGAACCAGAATGAGCGATAACCTGGCCCCCAATGCTCTGGAAGGCTACCTCAAAGCGAGCGCCCTGCACGCAACGCCCAGTCTGGAGGATGTCGCTGCTGCTGTGATGACGTTTGTCACGACGGAGAGCATCACCGGCCAGACATTGGTCGTCGATTCGGGCATGGTCTTCCACTAGCAAAAACGGTAGCAAACACGGTAGGTCAGGTATCCTTACCTGACAAGCACGAAGCTGTCAGGCAAGGATACCTGACCTACGACGCTACGACGCGTGAACCCGTCGGGTAAGGATACCTGACCTACAACGCACGAACCCGTCAGGTAAGGATACCTGACCTACGCAACGTGACTCTGCAAAAGGTGACATCGATTGCCGCAACTTGATCTTGTGCTTGTCTTGACGCTGGCTGTTGCACTGCTCTTCAACTACCTGAATGGCTACATCGCAAGTTCCAGCCTGGTTGCCACGATCATCGCCTCACGGGCGCTATCGCAGCGCCGGGCATTGCTGCTCGCCTCGCTGGGTGAGTTTGCTGGGCCCCTGATCTTCGGCTCAGCCGTCGCCAACACCATCGGACGCGATTTTGTCAACGCCTCGACGCTGCCGCTCGGCGCAGTGCTTGCCATGTTGCTTGGCGCCACGGCCTGGCTGTTGGTTACCTACCGCCTGGGGCTGCCCGTTAGCCCATCTCATGCTCTGGTGGGGGGCATCATCGGCGCCGCCGTGGCCTCCTACGGACCGGACGCTATCTACTTGACCGGACTGATCAAGATTGTCGTGTCACTCTTTGCTGCTCCCATCATTGGCATGGCCAGCGGCTGGATATTCATGGAGATCATTCTCGTTCTGGCCAGGGGCGCATCTCCCGGCATCAACCGCTACTTCAAGAGCGCGCAAGTTGTCACATCGGCGCTGCTGGCCGTGAGCCAGGGCAGCAATGACGCCCAAAAGACGATTGGCGTGATGACCATGGCACTGGTCATCAGCGGCGCGCAACCGGCGTTCAGCGTTCCGTTCTGGGTCATGCTGGTTTCGGCGCTGGTTATTGCCCTTGGCGTCGCCACGGGCGGCACGCGCACCATTCATACACTGGCGTCCAAGTTCTACCGCATCCGGCCTGTGCACGGTTTTGCGACACAGACCATCTCCTCTGCCGTCGTGCTGGCGGCAGGCTTGTTTGGGGCGCCTGTCAGCACCGGCCAGGTCGTGAGCTCATCGCTGGTTGGCGTCGGTTCCGCTGAGCGTCTGTCCAAGGTGCGCTGGGATGTGGCCGGCAATCTGGTTGTCGCCTGGCTTCTGACCATCCCTGCATCAGCCATCTTCAGCGCTGCCCTGTATCTGATTGTGCGGCAAGTGCTCCACTAAAAAAGGCATGCCTCCCGAGCGTTGTGACGTCGAGGAGGAGTGCCTTCTGAGATGTGGTTGCCCGGTCCTACGTTGACGTTGCTTCAACTGCCGTGCGGATGTTGCTGACAGCAATGTCTGTTGGCAGCGTGCAATCGGCGCCGATCATCAACCCCTTCACGCCGAAGTCCGCGATGACTCCACGCACCGCCGCGCGAATCTCCTCCGCTGAGCCATTGACGAGGATGCCTCGATCGCCCAGGCCGCCGACAATGGGACGCTTGAGCAGATCCCGCCCCTGCTTCAGGTTCAGGTTATGCTTCGTCGCCGCCCAGTTGACCGCCTGCGCCGGGTAATCGGCGTAGAGGGGAAGGCGGACGTGGTCTTTGCAGATGTGCAACAGGTTGAACTCGCCGCGCCCCTTGAGCGCATCGAGCACCGCCAGGTCATGCGGTTTGATATAGCGCACGAATTCCTCTTCCGTGAAGCGATCCTCTTCTCCGCCCTGAGCTGAGTAGTAGATGCCTGCCGCGCCCGCCGCGATACAGGCAACGGCAAACTCGGCCAGGCTCTCGCCAATCGTTCCCAGCCCCTGGCTGACCGCCAGCGGATCGGCCTTGAGGTGAGCGGTCACGTTGTCGTTGCCGGCATGGTTGCCCGACGAGAAGGGGCCGAAGATGGTCGTGATCACCATGCACTCGCCCTGCACCTGGTCAACGATGCGCTTGATCTCGTCAAGCTGCTCCTGGTAGAAAGGGGCGCTCAACGGTGCAGGACGCAGGCGCTTCCAGTCGGATGGGGCTGTGATCGGGACATTGGCCTCATAGGGATGCTCGTTCATCACCTTGAGAAAGTCGATGCCGGACGCGCGATAGAAGTCCAGGTGGGCTTTGACTGACGCCGCACCGTGGGCCTTATCACGGGTAAAGTGGAACCAGAAGCTGGCCGGGACGCGATCAGTTGCCTTGCCCGCCAGAGCAGCACGCACACGCTCGATCTTGTTCATGGTTTTGCACAGCCTCCTGATGAAAATGCCCAACGTTGCCAGCATACGACAGTGCGAGCCTATTCGGCCATTACCGCGCCGGTGCTCGCCGAGGTGACGAAACGGGCATAGCGGCGCAGATAGCCGCTGCTTTGCTTCGGTGCGAAAGGTGGCAGCGCAGCCAGACGCGCCTTGATCTCGGCGTCAGACAAATCAACGTTCAGCTTGCCGTCCGGCACATTAAGCTCGATGATGTCGCCATCGCGCAGCGCGGCAATCGGCCCGCCTGCGGCTGCTTCGGGCGAGACGTGCCCGACGCACGCGCCACGGGTCGCCCCTGAGAAACGCCCATCGGTGAGAAGTGCGACCTTTGCGCCCAGCCCCATGCCGACCAGGTTGGCTGTTGGCGCCAGCATTTCCGGCATGCCCGGGCCGCCGCGTGGCCCCTCATAGCGAATCACTGCGATGTCCCCTGCCTTGACACGCCCGTTGAGGATACTCGTGGCCGCGTCTTCCTGTGATTCAAAGATGACCGCCGGCCCGCGATGGCGCAGGACAGCCGGGTCAACCGCTCCCGCTTTGATCACGGCGCCCTCCGGCGCGAGATTGCCAAAGAGAACCACCAGGCTACCCGTTGCGCTGTAGGGATTCTCCAGTGTGCGGATAACCTTCGTGTCATGATTTTCGGCCCGGGCCGCTATCTCACCGATCGTCATGCCGCTGACCGTGGGCCGGTCCAAGTGCAGTAGGCCCGGCACGCGGCTCAGTTCCTTGAGAATGGCCGAGATACCGCCGGCGCGGCCGATATCTTGCATATGCATGTTCGATGACGGGCTCACCTTGCACAGGTGGGGAACGCGTTTGCTCATCTCGCCCATGCGCTTGAGCGAGTAGTCGATGCCTGCTTCGTGGGCAATGGCCAGACAGTGCAAGATCGTGTTTGTTGAGCCGCCCATCGCCATGTCGAGCGCAATGGCGTTATCCATCGTCTCGACGGTGACCAGGTCACGCGGCCTTGTTTGGCTGGCCACAACGCTGATCACACGCTCTGCCGCCTGTTGCACCAGGTCACGGCGCTTAGGAGACGTCGCCAGGATGGTGCCGTTGCCGGGCAGCGCCAGACCGAGCGCTTCGCACAGGCAGTTCATCGAATTCGCTGTGTAGAGGCCAGAGCACGAGCCACACTCCGGGCAGGCCACCGCCTCCAGCCCCGCCAACTCGTCCTGGCTCATTGTGCCCGCCTGCACCGCGCCCACCGCCTCAAAGACCTTGACCAGATCAACATCCTGCCCCTTGAAGAAACCGGCAGACATTGGCCCGCCGCTGACGATGACCGTGGGGACGTTGACGCGTAGAGCGCCGATGATCATGCCGGGTGTGATCTTATCGCAGTTGGTGATGCAGAGCAGGCCGTCGAACCAGTGCGCCATCACCATCGTCTCCACGCTATCGGCGATCAGCTCGCGGCTGGGCAGCGAGTAGTGCATGCCGATGTGCCCCATGGCAATGCCATCGTCCACGGCAATCGTGTTGAACTCGAAGGGTACGCCGCCGGCGGCGCGAATGGCGGCGCTGGCAATGCGGCCCAGTTCATTGAGATGCATATGGCCAGGTACGATCTCGACGAATGAGTTGCAGATACCGATAAACGGCTTGTCCCAGTCTTCCTCTTTTACGCCACAAGCGCGCAGCAGGCTACGATGAGGCGCCCGTTCCAAACCTCGCTTGACAGCATCACTACGCATTGAGATCTCCTTGGGCTGAATAGGTCTGGCGGGTAAGAACCCACCGTACATTGTGTGTACTACCGGCGGGTAAGAAACCCGCCCTACATCCCGCCACTGGTAGGGCGGGTTTCTTACCCGCCACATCGAATACTACATCCCGCCACTGGTAGGGCGGGTTTCTTACCCGCCACATCGAATACCTACGCCGTGCCCGCGCCCAGGCCAAAGATCAGAATCAGACTCAGGCTTAAGATAGCCAGAACGCCAGCCACACACAGGCCAACCACGAAAGGCTTCAGACCCGTCTTACGCATCTCGGCGATCTTCGTACCAAGCCCGACGCCTGAGAGGGCCATGAGAATCGCCAACTTGGCCACCTCATCGATGAAAACGAGTGCATCGGACGCAGCCTTGAGATTGGCCGGCGGATTGGTCGTGCTCTGAGGCAGAACGTTGAGGGCGACGCCGATCGTGCGCAACAGGGTCAGGCCCAGAAAACCCAGCACAAACCATGGCACGAGCTTGCCCAACGTCAAGTGCGTTGCATCGGCAGCCTTGCCCGTCAACTGGCGCTGGCTGGCACGGGCATAGATCAGACCGATCACAACAATTAGCGGCGCCATGAGTGTGTTGCGGGTGAGCTTGACGACGGTGGCGACATCGCGCGCTGCCGCGCTGAACGCCGCCCCCACCGCCACAACCTGCGACGTATCGTTGACAGCAGATCCTGCCCACATGCCAAATGCGCCACTGGTCAGCGCCAGCACATGGCCAATGATGGGGTAGAGAATGATCGCCAGGGTGCCAAAGAGCGTGATCGTCGCCACGGCGAAGCTCACATCCTCATCTTTGGCCTCGATGACGGGCGCGGTGGCGATGATCGCAGAGTTGCCGCAAATAGCCGTGCCCACGCCAATCAGCAAAGCCAGCCGCGCTGGAATCTTGAAGAATCTACCGGCCAGATAGGCCAGCGTGAGCGCAACCGAGATGCAGACCAAAACCAGCAGCAGCGCCGACAGGCCGGTCTTGACAACCGCTTGCAGGCTGAGGCGCAGGCCGAGCAGAATAATGCCCAGGCGCAACACGCGCTGCAGGGCGAACTTGATGCCAGGCTCGAGGTTTTTGCCAAAGCCGATCGAGTTGCGGATGACCAGGCCCAGCAGCACAGCGATGAGGACTTCGCTCAGCCCTTTCTTGACTGTATCCCACGGAATGAGGCCATAGAGCAGGCGGCTGGCGACGGCGACGACCACGACCAGCGCCAGTCCGGGCAGGGCAGGGCCAAGCTCACGTCCGATCTTGCGCCATTCGGCCAAGAGTGCGTTCATACGATGTCGTCCTCTGCAAGCAGTGTGGAGTATACTATGGAGTGCGACGAGAGCCTGCCCGCTGTATCGGGCACTTCTGTCGTCGCTAGAAAAACGCCGCTCACGATGCCAGGCCTACGCCACGCGCGCTAACCACCCCTTGAGCGTGGCGGCATCCTTCACGAAGTTCTCCGGCTCATCATCTTTGACAAACTCAAGCATGGCAAAGCGGTCACCAGGTATGGCGGCAATGCGCGCCAGATACTGCATCCAGACCGCTTCACCTGCCAGCAAGGGTAGACGTTCAGCGCTATCGATATGCCAGTGGTAGACGTGCACGTTACTCAGACAGCGCTCCACCACCTGCAAGCCGGCCAGGTTGTAGGCGACGGACGTATCCATTGGCGGTTGCCCGTAACTCGTGATGTTCCGGCCGCCAACAGCGTCAAGCAGCCACCGTGCGGAATCATTCGTGTCGGTCAGTGTGCCGACGTGCCACTCGTAGGCCACGACTATGCCTGCCTGCGCCGCCAGATCAGCGCAGCGCAGAGAATCGCTCACGACCAGATGACGATCACCATCGTTGACGTCAACCGACCCCTTCTTACCCGCCCACACGCGAATGACGGGAGCGCCCAGAGCCTCGGCCGTCTCCAGCACCGTTTCAAAGGGACAGGGCTCAGCCACTCCAACCCGATAATACGACCCGTACGAGGCGACGGTCAGTCCTGCGTCCTCAGTGATCTTGCGCACGAGGCGCGCCCGGGCCAGATCGCCGTGCGGCGCATGGATGTCGCCACCCCACTCGATGCCTGCCCCCCCGGCGCGCACACACAAATCGACAATCGTCTGTGGCGTCAGCTTTCTAAACGAGACTGAAACCAGCCCCGACCTGATCATTGCCACCTCCAGCGTAACACGGGCAGCCCCGATGCAGATCGCAGTGTAGCAGACCAGGGCGCACTGGTCAAGCGCTCCTAATCCGGTTTTTCCTCTTCAAGTACTCTGTTTTGCAGAAATGTGGTATAATGGTGGCGCTTCGGTGGTTCTCCGGTGTCGCTTCTTCCTCTGGCGATCACACCAATGCATAGTAGGAGAACAATGGCTGCACAGACATGGCAAACAGATGCAGACGACGTGCGCGTCTTGCGCGAGCTTGCCCGCCGCTATATGGATATCGCCGCCAGTCCCATCATGGCAGAGCGGCGCGCCCTGTGGTACGCGCACAATGACCTGCAAGAGTGCCGCCCGCTCATTCTGGTCGAATCGCTGACCGAGGGCCTGCGCAGAGAGATATTTGCCGGTCAGCCGCTGCACTGCCAGGAACCATGGGCGCGCGAGGTTGAGGACTGGCTGCGCGGCTGGATCTACCACTATGCGGACGTTGGCGACGACGATGTTGCCACGCCTTACTACCCCATCAAATGGTTCACGGACATGGGCAGCTGGGGCGTTGTCGTCAAAATCGAACGCGGCGTCGATGCGTCGGGCGGCACCCTGGGCTTCCACTGGGATGCGCCCATCAAAGACATCGTGCGCGACTTCGACCAACTCAAGGAACGCTCATTCTCCGTCGATCGTGACAAAACGCTGGCCTGGAAAGCCCACCTCGAGCAGGTCTTCGCCGGCATCCTGCCTGTCCAGATACGCCTCCCCCTGTGGTGGACAATGGGCATGACCTGGCGCGTGATCGACCTCATTGGCCTGGAAAAGCTGATGCTCGACATGTACGACGAGCCGGAGGCGTTGCACCGGCTGATGTCTTATATGCGCGACGATCATCTGCGCCTGGCCGCTTTCTGTGAGAAGGAAGGCTTGCTCGCGCTCAACAACGAGGGTGACTACACCGGTTCCGGCTCGCGCGGTTTCACCCACCATTTGCCGCAGCCCGGCCACAGCGCAGCCGGCGCGGTGTGTGCGAAGGACATGTGGGTGTTGCTCGAATCTCAGGAAACGGTGGCCGTCTCTCCACGCATGTTCAACGAGTTTGTCCTCCCCTATCAGCAACAGATTGCAGAGAAGTTTGGCCTCGTCTACTATGGCTGTTGCGAGCCTGTGGATGCACGCTGGCAGTACCTCAAGACTATCCCCAACCTGCGCAGCGTGTCAGTCAGCCCCTGGGCCAATGTCCAGGTCATGGCCGATGCCTTGCAACGCAACTACGTCTTTTCGCGTAAGCCCAGCCCCGCTCTTCTGAGCACCGATCGCTTTGACGAGGATGCTATCCGCGGCGACATCCGCCATACGCTGACTGCAGCGCGCAACTGCAATGTTGAGCTGGTGCTGAAAGACCTGCATGTGACGCAACAGCAGCCCTGGCGCATGGCGCGCTGGGTACAGATCTGCCGCGAAGAGATTGCGCGGGCGGGCTGGTAACGGATTTGGAACACGGATTACACGGAGCTGTCCACAGATGAAAGCGCGGATGGCACGGAAGCTGGTAACGGACGCTGGCAACGGATTTGGAACACGGATGACACGGAGCGGTCCACGGATGTAGGCGCGGATGGCACGGAGTTGGCAACGGACGCTGGTAACGGACGCTGGTAACGGATTTGGAACACGGATTACACGGAGCTGTCCACAGATGAAAGCGCGGATGGCACGGAAGCTGGTAACGGATTTGGAGCACGCATAACACGGAGCTGTCCACGGAAGGACACGGAAGGCACGTAATGGGACACGGATTTCTAGACCACCGAGGTTTCCAAAACCTCGGTGGTCTGAGGACATAAAAACACGAAACGAGGAGACTGACGATGAAAGCTGGAATTACCTACAACGATCGTGATATTCGTCTGGGCACGGCGCCCGACCCGCGCATCAAGCCCACCGAGGTGCTGCTGAAGACGGGCTACGCCGGCATCTGTGGCACCGATTTGCACATCTACCGCGGCGAATTCCACAGCCGGGTCGCGTTTCCCGCCATCCAGGGCCACGAGTTCGGCGGCGTCATCGAAGAGGTCGGCAAGGACGTCAGAGGCTTCAAGGTGGGCGATCGCGTCGTTGTCGACCCGATCATCTCTTGCCACGCCTGCCCGGCCTGCCTGACCGGCCACCTCAACGCCTGCCGCACGCTCAAGCTGCTGGGCGTCGACCTCGACGGCGGCTTCGGGCAGTATGTGGCCGCTCCCGCCAACCAGGTGTTCTTGCTGCCCGACAGCATTCCCATGAACTACGCGCCGATGGTCGAGATGTACGGCCTGGGCTGCCACGTCCTGCTGCGCGGGCAGGTGCAACCCGGCGAGACCGTGGCGATCCTGGGCGCAGGCAAACTGGGACTCTCGGTCCTCGATGTGCTCTGCCACAACGCCGCCGCCAGCCAGACCATAGTGACAGACCTGCAACCATTCCGCCTGGACACGGCGCGCAAGCTGGGCGCAGACTATACGGTCAATATCGAGAAAGAAGACCCCGTGCAGCGGGTAATGGAGATCACCAACGGCGTGGGCGTCGACTGCGTGATCGAGACGGTGGGGCACTACCACCTGGTTCAGGGGCAGGAGTCGCCGCTGCAGCAGGCGGTCAAGATGATCCGCACCGCCGGACGCGTCGTCACCTGCGGGCTGGGCGAGCAATTGTCGGACGTGCACTTCAAGACACTCGTGATCAAAGAAGCACAGATCATCGCTTCGCGCGTGACGCTGGGCGAGTTCCCCCGCGCCATCCGCCTGATGGACAAGGGCGTTCTCCACCCCAGCCTGCTCGTGACCGACCAGATGCCCATGAAAGACGTCACAGCTGCCTTTGCCAGGGTCGACCAGGACGACCCGAAGACCATCAAGGTAGTCCTGGATGTGCAGAACGCATAGTCCAGGTATGGGGCAGGCAGTGCATAGCAGCCTGGCGGTGTTTTTCCCGTTGTGAAGGTTACAGATCCCCACCTCGCCACTCGGCGCGCACGCGTTGCACCAGGATATCACTGATCCAGATGTCGTCGCGGTCCAGTATCGCATGGTAGATGAGTTCAACTTCTTGGGCTGTTATCAGTCCATGACGGTGAGCTTGCACAATGATGCCCAGGGTTCCCTTGACGCGCAGACCGTGCTGCTTGGCCTGCTCACGCGCAAGCTGATCGTCCAGGAGGACCCAGTCAGGAGATTCTCTGAGCGCCAACTGAATGACCTGGCGCTCGCCCAGGTGCAGCGGAGAGTCTAGCTCTGTCTCTGGCAGACTGGCCGACTGTATGCTGACGACTGTGAGCTCTCTCCGAGCGACAGCCAGTTGAACGATGTATGCGTCAGGCTGCGCCAAGTCGAGGCCGTGTGTGACGACCTCATCATACACTGCTGAGGGGATCAGCACAGATTCATAGAGGTGGGGCAGCAGATGCAAGATGCCCAGCTTGCTCAGAGCAATGAGCGGGCCTGCGTTGGCGACGA
Organism: uncultured Ktedonobacterales bacterium; assembly: GCA_964402955.1. Classification (GTDB taxonomy): domain Bacteria; phylum Chloroflexota; class DTOL01; order DTOL01; family DAOUCN01; genus CAYOEZ01. The sequence continues at coordinate 15,036 of CAYOEZ010000016.1, forward strand.
CCTTCATGCCATATCTTCCTGCACCATCTCGTCTGACCAGCGTGGTTTGATGCCGAAGGCGCGGGCCTGGCGGGTCATCTCCGGCCGATCCAGCCCAGCCAGCTCGGCTGCCCGCGCGAAGGAGACAAGGCCGCGGGAGTATAGCAGCAGAGCTTCCTGCACCTTAACCTGAGAGAGACCCAGGAGCATCAGTTCCCTCAAGCGACCACGGTAGGGTGCCACTTGCTGGGCCTGTTCATCAGATAGCTCGATAACGACTTTTTCCATATCCTTATCCTTGTCCTCGTGATGCTTGTGTACGTCACTGTGCTGCAATGATAGCAGATTGTTGCTGGACGGTCAAGTTGCGTTTAGGCTTGTCTCCCATCCGCCATGATGCTATAATCGGCGCGGGATTGGTCAATCTTCGGCGATGATCACTGCGTCAGGTTCCAGCATCGGGAGGAAGATTCGTATGCACTTGCACATCCGCCTGATGGACAAAGGCGTTCTTCACCCCAATTTGCTCGTGACCAACCAGGTGCCCCTGCGCGACGTCACGGCCGCCTTCGCCAGGGTTGACCAGGAAGACCCCAAGACCATCAAGGTCGTCCTGGACGTACAGAACGTCTAAACGGAAACCGTCGGCAATCTACATACTCCCTATTCAACACACATGAGGTACGTGCATGAGCATGACATCGCGCGAGAATGTTGACAACCTGTTGCGGGGCAAGAAAGCAGAACGCGTGGGCCTGATGGACGCCCCCTGGGCCGATACAATGGCCGCATGGGTCACGCAAGGCTACCCGATGGTGATGGTGCACAAGGAGAAGGGCGACTCGCGCTGGCGGCGCTCTGATGGCCGCTGGGAAGAGGTCAGTGAGGCCGGCGATTATGAAGAGCCGGCGCAGTTCTGGGAGCATTTCGACTACGACATGGTCTCCGTTGGCCCCTGGTTCGATACCCTTCCCTGGCGCGGTTACAGCGAGGTGGTTGAAGAGACCGACGAATGGGACATCAAGCGCAATGGCGCTGGCGCCGCGCTCCGCTACTGGAAGCACAAGTCAGGCACGCCCGAACATATTGACTTTCGCATGACAACGCGCGCGGTCTGGGAGCGCGACTACCGCCCTCATCTGCTCACGCTTGACCCTGAGCGGTTCAAGCTCAAGGATTTGCGGCGCAACTATGCGCGCATCACCGCAGCGCAGAAGTGGACGCAGTTCGGCCACATGTTTATCTGGGAAGCAATGCGCCAGAGCATGGGCGATATCACCCTCTACGAGAGCCTGCTGCTCGATCCGGACTGGGTACGCGACTTCAACCAGGTGTACCTCGATTTCTACAAGATGAACTTCAGCTACATGTTCGAGCAGGTGGGCAAGCCCTGCGGCATCTGGCTCTACGAAGACCTGGGCTACAAGACGGGCCTCTTCGCCTCGCCCAAGGTGCTGGCTGAGCTGATCTTCCCCTACTACAAGCAATTAATTGACTTCTTCCACAGCCACGATCTGCCGGTGGTTCTGCACACCTGTGGCAGCGTCGCCGCAGCCCTGCCGCTGATCATCGAGGCGGGTTTCGACGCCGTGAATCCGATGGAGCGCAAGGCCAGGGACAACGATCCCTTTGTCTTTGCCGAGAAGTATGGCGACAAGCTGGCCTTCGTCGGTGGCCTGGACACGCGTGTCTTCGAGACAAACGACAAAGACATCATCCGCCGCGAGGTGACAGACTACATCGAGGGTATGAAGGCCCGCGGCGCGCGCCTCATCTTTGCGTCGGATCACTCGATCACATCCAATACCCATTACGACAGCTATCAGTACGCGGTGCAGGTCTACCGCGAGCACATGATGTACTAATCACACGGCGCAATCAACGAACAACGCGGAGAGATGAATGTCATACGAAGATGGCTGGGCGGCAATCAACCTGGAAATGCCGCGGCGCATTCCCCGCACCGAGTACTCGATTACGCAGCACTGGCGCGTGGTCAAGAAGGTGACGGGCATCGATGTGGGGGTCCATAGCCCGGACGAGGTCAAGCGACAGGCAGGAATTGCCTTCATGAAGGCATGGAACTTCGACTTCTTCTGGACGACCCTGATCGGCCCCAAAGATTTCGGTGAGTAGACCACCGATATGGGCCACGCCGAATACGCCGACGGCGGCGTGGACCGGCGTGACACTGTCACCTGTCCTTTCAAGGATGAAGAGGAAGTACTTAGCTTCGACTTTTTCGAGAAGCTGGGCAAGCGCGATAAGAAGGAACTCACCCGGCGCTTTGAAGAGCATTACCGGTCGCAATGTGCGGCGCAGGATTTCGGCGTGAACATGACCGGTGTCTACGTGACGCTCATCTCCGGATTCATCGGCATGTTTGGCTGGGATCTGTTGCTGCTGGCTGCCGGCGCCGACCCCAAGCGCTTCGGCGAGCTGACCAACCGCTACGCGCAGTGGATAGGGCAATACTTCGAAGCGCTGGCCGATGCCAACGTGCCGGTGGTGATGATTCACGATGACATGGTGTGGACGTCGGGGGCGATCTTCCGCCCGTCCTGGTATCGCCAGTACGTCTTCCCCAACTACAAGAAGCTCTTCGCCCCGTTGCGCGACAGCGGCAAGAAGATCATGTTTACATCCGACGGCAACTACAGCGCGTTCATCGACGACATTGCCGCCACCGGCATTCACGGCTTTGTGCTCGAGCCGCTGACCGACATGAAGTACATGGTCGAGAAATACGGCAAGACGCACGTGATCGTTGGCAACGCCGAGACCCGTATCCTGCTGAGCGGCGCCAAGGCTGAGATTCGCGCCGAAGTGGAGCGCTGTATAGCGCTGGGCCGCGACTGCCCGGGCTTTTTCCTGGCCGTCGGTAATCACATCCCGGCCAACACGCCGGTCGAGAGCTGCCTCTATTATAATCAGGTATACGAAGAGATGTGCTGGCGGCGCTAACAATGTGGAGTGCGACGAATCCCTTCGTCGCGGTAGTCATGTGGCGACGAAGGGATTCGTCGCACTCCATAACCGCACTCCACATGAGGGGAGATGAATGAAGTATCGTATTCTTGGCAAAACGGGACTCAACGTATCCGTGCTCGGCTACGGAGCGTCGCCGCTGGGCAGCGTGTTCCGCGACATCGACGAGGCGGACGGCTTCCGTTGCGCCCACACGGCGCTTGACATGGGCATCAACTTGATTGACGTCTCGCCCTACTATGGGATCACGAAGGCCGAGACGGTGCTGGGCAAGGCGCTCAAAACACTGCCGCGCGACACGTACTATCTGGCGACCAAGGTGGGGCGCTATCAAGAGGACAGCTTCGACTTCTCGGCGAAGCGCGTCACGGCCAGTATCGACGAAAGCCTGGCGCGTCTCAACGTGGACTATGTCGACCTGATCCAGTGCCACGATATCGAGTTCGGCGACCCGGATCAGGTGGTCAACGAAACCATCCCCACCCTGCGCAAGCTGCAAGCGCAGGGCAAGGCGCGCTTTGTGGGCATCAGCGGGCTGCCGCTCACGATTTTCCCCTATGTGATCGATCGGGTCGAGGTGGACATGATTCTCTCCTACTGTCACTACAGCCTGAACGACGATGCGCTGGCCGGGCTGTTGCCCTACCTGAAGCAGAAGCAGGTGGGCGTCATCAACGCCTCACCCTTGAGCATGGGCTTGCTGTCGTGACGCGGCGCGCCCGCCTGGCACCCCGCCACGGACGACCTTAAGCGTGCCTGTGCCCAGGCAGCCGCCTTCTGCAGCGAGCGCGGCGCAGATATCGCCAAGCTGGCGGTGCAGTTCAGCGTCGCTAATCCTGGCCACGGCGATGCCAACATGCTGGTGCACTATGCCCTGGAGTCGGGCGGCCAGCGGCGCCTCGACCGGCGACGTGCTCGACGGCATCTACAGCGGGGCCAAGGCCGGGCTGCGGCCCATCCATGACGCGCTGATGGCCGTCATCGAGCCGTTGGGCGCGTTCGAGATCGCGCCCAAGAAGGGCTACGTCAGCCTGCGCCGCAAGAAGCAGTTTGTCATGATCGGCCCGGCGACGAACACCCGGGTTGAGCTTGGCCTGAACATGAAGGGCGTGGCGGCAACGGCGCGCCTTGAGGCGCTGCCTGCGGGCGGCATGTGCCAGTATCGTGTGCAGATGGGCAGCGCGGCAGAGGTGGATGGCGACGTCGTCGCCTGGATCGAGCAGGCGTATGAGGCGGCAGGGTAGAGGATGGCGGGCGCTGCGTTCTGATTCCCACCGAGGACATGACGGCGGGGCATCGTTGGAGGACAGGCATGCAGAAGGTTGTTGTTCATCCGTCGCGCCAGAGCATGAGCGGCGGCCAGCCACAGATTGCGGCTGATATCGAGGCCGGCGGCCGCCGCTACCACATCTGCTACCGCGCCGCGCGCGGGCCGCTAGCGGTGGGGCCGGAGCCGTTTCTTGCTGTGGCGCTGCTCCCTGCCATGCGGCTTGGCGCGCCCGTGCGTGTGGCTGACCCGGTGTCGCCGCTGTTGCTGCACAGCCTCGAGGAGCTGCAGACCATTTTCGCGTCATGGTACGGCGAGCTTCATCACGTCGCCATCGAGGCCACACCCGCGCCCGTCGCCCCGGCTCCCCGGCAGTCAGCGATCGGATCATTCTTCAGTGGCGGCGTTGACTCCTTCTACACGGCGCTCAAGCATCAAGGCACAAGTGCCTCGCTCATCTTCATTCGTGGCATGGACCTCTTCCTCAAAGAAGCGGCGCGGCTGGACATGATCGCCGCTGCCAACCGGAATGCCGCCGCCGAACTGGGGCTGCCGCTGCTCGAGGTGGAGACGAACATGCGCGATCTGCTCGACGTGTATGCCGATTGGGACGACCATAGCCACGGCGCGGCGCTTGCCAGCGTGGCACTGGCCCTGGCGCCGCAGTTTCGCAGAATCTACATCAACTCGACAGCGCCCTACCCGCGCATGTCGCCGCACGGCTCGCATTGTTTGACCGATCCACTCTGGAGCAGCGAGCAGATCGGCATCGTCCACGAAGGGGCTGAGGCCTCGCGCTACGAGAAGATCGAGCGCATCATTGCGAACAGCACGTTCCAGCGTTACGTGCGCATCTGCTTCGAGCACCCGGAGGATGGCTATAACTGTGGTCACTGTCACCATTGCTACCGCATGATGGCCTTCTTGCGCGGCATGGGCGTTGCCGAGCACTTCGTGACCTTTCCTCCACTGCCCAACCTGGATGTTGTGCGCACGATGGAGGTGCCCAGCGCGGCGCGGCGCGGCCACATTGCCGAGCTGCTCGCCGTCTTGGAGCGCGCCGGCCGCGATCCGTCCGTTGCCGCTGCCTTTCGCGAGCTCCTGCAGAGCCATGACACAGCAGCGAAAGAGGAACGCCGCACTCCCAAGCTGCGTGAAATGCAGGATCAAGCAGCGGGCGTCCGCCGCCAACTGGCCGGTCTCTATGCGTCACGCTCCTGGAAGCTGACGGCGCCCGTGCGCGCGCTTGCCCGTTTGAGCCGGCGCCACCGGGGAGGCGACAACACATGAAACAGGCAGCAGTCATCGTGCATCCCCCTCACCTGACGGACAGCGGGCGGACGGCAGTGGCGACGGTCGAGCTGGCGGAGCGGGTGGTAGATGTTTCCTTCAGCGCCGCGCCGGGGCCGCTCAGTATGCTGGCCGATCCGTTTGCGGCTGTGGCGCTTCTCCCTGCCATGAGACTGGCCGCGCCGCTGCGTGTGGTGGGGGCGATCTCACCCCTGCTGCTAGAGAACGCGAGCACCCTGCAGGATGTCTACCATGCCTGGTACCCGAACTTGCAGCGCATTGCCATCGAGGCCGCGCCGGCTCAGCCTGCCTTGGTGCCGCCGGGGCGGGCGACGGGTTGCTTTTTCAACGGCGACGTGGCCTCTTTCTTCACTCTGTACAGACACCAGTCCACAGTCACTCACCTGATTGTCGCGCGCGGGCTGGATGTTCCTGACCGTGTCCGCGCCACGCTCGAACAGGCTGGCGCGGCGCTGGACAAGCCCGTGCTGACCGTTGAGAGCAATGCCCGCTCTCTGCTCGATGGCTTTGTGGATTGGCAGACGCAGAGCCGGGGGGCGGCGCTGGCCGGCGTCGCCCACGCGCTGGCGCCGCAGTGCGGGCAGATCTACGCGCCCAGCGCGCTGCCCTACTTCCGCCTGACTCCTTTCGGCTCGCATCCGCTGCTTGACCGCCTTTGGCAGAGCGAGTCCATGCACCTCATCCATGATGGTGCGCAAGCGACGCCGTGGCAGAAGGCCCTGAGCGTACTCGGCCAAGCGGTGGCGCGCCGCTATCTGCGTGTCTGCCGCAATAGCGATGGCAGCAGCTACAACTGTGGAGTGTGTGCGGATTGTTTGGCCATGATGGCCTGTGTGCGCGGCCTGGGTCGCGAGGGTGAGCTCGAAACGCTGCCCCCCCTGTCTGACCTGGAGCTGCTGCGCGCCATGCCGCTGCCAACGCGCACAGAGCGCGCCTCGCTCGATGAACTGCGCCTGCTGCTGACGGACGAGCGGGGCGCTCCCGACGTGATCGCTGCGCTCGATGACTGCCTGAGCCGCTATCCAGCGCCGGAGCATGAGCTGCCCTGGACGCTGCGCATGCGCACGGCGCAGGCCGCGCTTTTCTCGGCGCAGGATGAGCTCCACGCGGCGCGCGCGACGCCCTCGTGGCGGCTGACCGATCCTCTACGCAGGATGGGGAGTGCGTTGCGCGGGCGGCGGGATAAGGCGCGAGGATAGTGATTGTGGACGATGCGGCCGTCTCATCCTTGTTCCCCCAAGAGTTGGGGGGGGCAGCACGCCCAGCGGCATGCGCTCGACTGTCCGAAGGACTCCGGACTCCTTCGGAGAAGATCGGCTTCTAATCGGCGACCGCAAGCCATGCCGATAGCAATGAGAAGCAGATGCTCAGCGAGCACGGTGGCGCACACTGATAGACCCCCGAGGTCTCCGAGACCTCAGGGGTCTGTGTGTTGTCAGGCTCTGTCTACCCTGCTGCCAGCTCATTGTAGGCGCTGACCATGTCGTGCAGGGCAGGCAGCATGTCGCGTAGCATATCCATGATCGGCAGGCCATGGGGACAACGCCGCTCGCACTCGCCGCAACGCGTGCACGATTCGATGGCGGCGATCTTGAGTGGGGCGTCCACCCATCCCTTCTGGATCACATTGGGCGACCAGGGGTGAGCGAGGAACGCATCGTGTCCCATGGTGCGGTAGTGATCGTACATAGCCTCGGTGCCGAGCAGATAGTTGATCTCGATGCTCTGCGGGCAGGGCAGGCAGTCGCCGCAGATACGGCAACGCACGTGCTCCAGCTCGTCTTTGATCTCCTGCACACGCGCCATTTCGGCGGCGCTGAGCGTCGTGTCGTGGTGGCCGGCGTCGTGGGATCATAGGCGCTTCATAGGTGCGGAGACGACAAGCCGCGGGCGGCTCGTCGTCTCTGCACTTCCTCATGTCCCCAGCGGCGGCGCAAGCAAAACAAAACGTTTGTTCTGTACCTCTGTCAGGAACCCCGCTGCCATGCCCTGCTCTTGACCAAATGCCAGCAGATGATCGCAGAAACTGAGCGCCGCTAACGTCTGCCCGCGATCAACCAGCACGCGGGTGTGCTCGTCCACATACGAGAGTGTCTTGTCCAGCAGGTCGCCCCCGCCGTGGCTGGCATGCAGGCAGGCCAGTGCATAGAAGTGGAAAGCCTGCGCCAGGACTGTCCCCTCGTGAAAGGCTGTGTCGCCGCGCATCCAGTAGATCTTGGTCAGCGGATCATCCTGCCCCAATTCCTCAGCCAGGCGCTGCGCCCGATCGAGGTCTGCGTCAGCTTCCGCGCCCTGCGCGTAGTGCAGGAAGCAGATATTCATCAGTGTCAGCAACTCGGTCTCCCGATCACCCTGGGCGCGCAGCGCAGCGAGCGCGTCCTGGTAGCAGGACTGCGCGGCATCCCAATCGCCGATAGCATAGTTGGTCGCGCCCAGATTGTTGAGCACCAGCGCCTCACCGCGCCGGTCGCCGGCCTGCAGGTAGAGGGCGCGACTGCGCTCATAGCATTCAATCGCCTCGTTCCACATGCCGCGATCGGCAAAGGCGTTGCCCGTCATATTCAGCGTACGGGCATCTGCCGAATTCATCATTTCATCAAGCGACATGGGCTGTCACACCTCCCCCAATAGCACAAGCTGATCAGCGCGAGCATGCCTGTTCATTTTCCACTGCTATCCGCTGCCACAATCACGCGCCCCTGCTCATCTTCCAGGCGCAGGCTGACGCTGCTGGCTGTCGTCGTCACTGTCTGGACGAATGGATGTTCTGGCGAGAGCGCCACACGCTGCGACCACACCTCCTGCCCGTTGGCCGACAGCGCCAGCCGCCCATTGCGCTGCGCTGTGACGGCTGCGCCGATGCGATAGCCGCCCTTTACCTGCTGCAACGACAGCGCCGCGTCGTCGTTGGCCTCGGTTGCGGCGCCGATCTGCACATAGGGATACCAGCGCTCGATCCAGCTATTAGACGCGCCGGGCGCCAGTGTGGCATCGTCCCAGAAGGTTGGCGTCACGCCGCCGTGGATCTCGAAATAGCTGCTGCCGTCATCAGTCCACAGCGCCGGGTCCAGCCCCTTGCCGGCAAACAGCTTCGCTCCGGTCGCCACGTCCGGCGGGAAGATGCGCAGCACCCCCTCGCCGCTGGCATGATCATACGCCCCCATAAAGCCGCGCTGCGCCTGTGGGCGCGCAAACAGGCCCAGATAGGACTTCCACGTCCCATAGAGATTCAGCGCCCGGCCGTTGAACACAGGCCACGACATGGCCTGCCTGTCCTGCGGCAGCGTGCGGTCGCCTGTGGAATGGATCGTCACCTGGCTGGCCGGAAAGATGAACTCGGTGGCGTCGCTAACATGGTTCGTTCCACCCGACGCAAGCATGGCATTGAGCCAGAACTGGTAGGGCACAGGTTTGCTGGTCGGGTTCTCGATGCGCGGCGCAACGGTGAAGTAGCTGCGCCCGGCGCTGAGTGTGATTGTCACCCGCGCCCGCAAACGGTCGCTCGCCTGCGTGTCCCAAACGGTCACGCTTGCCTGGCCGTCGCCCTGGTCAATGCTATAGCTCCACGGCTGCCCCCACTCGTAGCCGTGCTCCTCCACCGGCAGGCACCACTCCATCCCTCCCACGGCCAGCCACCAGCCCTGCGTCTCGTGGCCCCAGCGCGTCGGCTCGAGCACGGGGTTGCGATAGAACATGTTATGCCCGGTGGGCTTGAAGATGGCTTCATAGATACGCCCGCCCAGTTCGGGCAGAATACTCAGGCGCAGATACTCGTTCTCGAGGATGATCGCCGTGAAGGTGCGCGCCGTGACCTGTTTCACCGCCGCAGCGTACGCATCCCAGTTGAGCCGAGGATAGGTCATATTGTAGTCAGGCGCGTTCGCCGTGGTCACAAACTGGTCATAGGGGTAGGCGAGAATGGTAATTGGGACAAGGCGCACGGAAACAGCCGGGTTCCGGGGTCCGGGTTCCGGGGTCAGGGTCGGTGGAGCTGGGATCCTGGTTCGGGGATCAGGGGTCAGGGTCGCCGGGGCAAGAGTTGCGCGCGGAGTGGGCGTTGGCGAGGGCGGTATAAGTGTCGCCGTACGAGCAGGCGTACGCGTCGGAGCAACGAGCGTTGGTGTATGGGTGGGCGACGCGGTTGCTGTGGCCTGCACAATGAGCACGTCGGCGGGTCGCGGCGTCGCCGTTGGCGAGGGCAGCAGCGGCAGCTCGGTGACAGGCGTGGGGCCGCAGGCAGCACACAGGAGGGCCAGCGTTACGAGGCACAATCGCCCCACCAGGCGCGCACTCATCGGCGCTTCTCCAGCGCGCACAGCCCGCCGGCGACCAGAAACGTTTCAAAGTCGGCCACGGTGAGAAAAACCTGTGTGCTTGCCAGCTTCACCACCCAGTTCTCGGCCAGCGGCGAAATGGTGAAGACAGGCACGTTGCGCCGATGCGCCTCCCATATCTCCACTGCCGTGCCCATGCTTGCCTCGGGCAGATAGGCCACAACCATGTCGGCTTCGCTGGCCAGGCGCACCATGTCCTCGAATGTGCGACGCGCCTGGGCCTCGTCGTAGTCGACGCTATTGGGGTGCAAGTCAATGGGGCACACGACGTCAGCATCGGGCGCGTGGCGGCGCAAGATACCCTTGAGCAGCGAGCGATAGTCCTGGGTATGGATGCCCTTGCCCAGACGCGACCCCTGAATGATGCCGGAGAGGAAGATACGCATGTATGTGACCTCACAAGTAACCTGGATGGGCGGATTATGGCATGCAGCGGCTGCCCAGGCAAGGGGGAATCACTCCTCGTCCTCCCTCACCCAGCCGGTGTAGCCGCACATGCCCACGCGCGGCGAATTGGTCACCGGCAGCCAGTAGTCGTCGATGCACGAGTGCTCTTCCCCGCATTCGACGTCGCCACAATACCAGGCGTCCGCATCCGGTTCAGATATACAAATGCTACACACGCGCGTGGCAGGCTTACCACAGACGGCGCAGCGCCAGTCAGGAGGGTCGTTGCGCGCCTCCATGTGTATCGGGTCACGCACCTTGATCACCGTGCGCTCGGTGAGGACGGTAAGGGTGAGTTCGGTGGTCGTCCCGAAGTCGTACTCATGATGGAAGGTCAGCCCGGGCCGCAGCACTTTGTCCAGGCGCACGGTCATGCGGCGCAGTTTCTCGTCACCGGGGTACGGATCATCGCGGGGGTCGAATGAAACAAACTCGGCGCCTTCGATCTCGAACTTGCTCAAGTGGCCACAGCATTCCAGCCAGAGATAGCGCAGGACATCGTCGATCCTGTGCAGGGCGGTCCTCGTGCGCGCCGTCATGTATAGCCAGTACTGCGGCAAGTAGCGACCTTCGACGAGGATGTGATAGACCTGTTCTGTCCCCATGCGCTCGCCCACTTCCTGCACCATCAGGTCGCTCAGGCGGTGGTGAGTCTGCAGATGCACCGCCATGTCCTCTTTGGTGAAGTGACCCTTACAGTCATAGCATGCGCCGATGGACGACGCGCGTTGTGGAGCATCGTTGCCACGCATGTGTGCCCTCCCTACGCTGTGCTGCACGTCCATCAAGGCAATTCCGTCGTCCGACGGCCCGTACAACTCAGACACGCAGACAATCGTCATTGTTTCACGTGAAACTTCCCCTTGCACGCTGAACCCCGAACTCTGTACCCTGCGCCCTCACCTACCCCCGACCAGCGTCCGCCACTCGTCCACCACTGCCTGCGTCCAGCGAGCGGCATTCTCGGCCCTGAGCTGCGTCATCGTTGCCATGTGCCCACTGCAAAAAGGTCATCAGACTTCGCCTGGTGGGGAGACGGCATCAAAACGACGTGCCTTGGATGCCATTTCGGCCCTAATGAGGCTATTTCGGGTCACTAAATGGGGCAAATGCTCAGTTCGATCGACCATTTGACCTTCTTGCAGTGGGCACTTGCCATATAGAGCTGGCGCGTCGTCTCCGACATCTCGGGCACAGGCTTGGTGACATCGGGCAGATCGGCGTGCTCGCCAGCGAAGCGCCGGCGCGCCTCGGCCATCTCGTCGCGGGCGATCTGCGGCCGCTCGGCCCAGCGCCCAAGCGCATTCATCTTCTGATCGAAGAAAACGATGGTGGGGATGCTGCGGAACTGGCCCTGGTAGAGATACTGATCCATGAGGTCCAGATTCTCATCGCGCTTGAAGACGCGCAGATTGAAGGTGCTACCTACCGCGCCGGCCAGCTTGGCCAGAATCGGCGCATTGGCGACGGCATCGCCGCACCAATCCTCGGCCAGCATCAGCACATTGAGATGAAGCCCCTTGAAGAAAGCGACATCGGCAGGGCTGATCCGCGCCGCGTCATAGTTCTGCTGAAAGCGATCCTTGTTCTTCGTCATGCCATCGAACCATTGCCCATACGTCAGCCCGCTGTCAAAACGATCGCGTGTCACGGCCATGTTAGATCTCCTATGCCAGATTCATGGTGTACACAATCCTACATCGATGCCCATGCCAGGTCCCGCACGTGCAGGATCTCGGTGTTGGTCATGGGACGAACGTCAGCAGCGCCGAGGGTCAGGACAGCCACAGTTCTGCCTTCTGCAGTGACAAACTCAACTTCGTAGGCAGCGGCTTCTTCATAGACATGTACCGCCGTGCCAATGTCTCCAGCTTTGAGGCCGTGTGCTTCGTCGCGCGTCAGCACCACCGTATCCAGCTCTTTATTCATTTCTCTGTGATCCCTGTTTCACGTGAAACACTGCGCCGCCCCCCCGGGAACCCTGAACCCTATACCCTCGTTCTACCTCTTCACAATTGCCCCGTAAATCCCCTCCAACTCCTCGTCCGAGTAGAAATAGATCACAACGCGCCCGCCGCGCGTCGAGCGAAAAAGCTCAACCTTCGTGCCCAACGTCTGGCGGAAATCATTCTCCAACGCTGCTGTCTGCGGGTCCTTCCTGGCGACAGGCTCGCCATCAACTGCACGCGTCAGCTCAGCCGCCGCATTCACGCGCCGCACCCATTCCTCGGTCGCGCGCACCGACAGGCCGCGCTTCTCCACCTCTTTCAGCCCTGCCACCTGCATCTCCGCTGAATCCAGCCCCAGCAGCGCCCGCGCATGGCCCTCGCTGATCAGTCCATCCATCAGCGCTTCCTTGAGTTGGTCGGGCAACCCCAGCAGGCGCAGCGTATTCGTCACCGTCACCCGGTTCTTGGCCACCCGATCGGCCACCTGCTCCTGTGTCAGATCGAAGTCTTCCATGAGCTGGCGGTAGGCGGTCGCTTCTTCGAGCGGATTCAGGTCGGCGCGCTGCACATTTTCGATCAACGCCAGTTCAAGCAGCTCCTGCGGCGTCGCCTCGCGCACAACCACCGGCACCGTCGCCAGCCCGGCCAGCCTGGCTGCCGTCAAGCGCCGCTCGCCGGCAATCAACAGAAACTGCGCTCCTGCCGCCGCCTGCTCAGAGCCTGGCTCGATGTGCGACACAATTAGCGGCTGGATGACGCCATGCCCTTTGATCGATTCGGCCAGCTCTTGCAGCGCTTCGGGATCCATGCGCTGGCGCGGCTGGCGCGGATTGGGCACAATCACGTCAACGCTCACCTGCAGCACACCGGCCTGACTTTCAGGCGCACCCGGGAGCAGGGCATCCAGGCCCCGCCCCAGACCACTCTTTCTCATCGCCATCGCCATCACCTCAAAACTGCCCCTCTTCCCATCCTGAAGGAAGCGTCCGGGGCGAGTGAATACTCGCAAACCACGGAGACACAGAGAGAACAGAGGAGAGACCAAAACCGCATCATAGGATACCGGTCAACATAGACTCTGTGTCCTCTGCGTCTCTGTGGTTTAGGTCGATCTTCGCAGCACACGCAGAGCGCGCAGCGTCACCCATTTGCTTGGCGCATGCGGCGTCTCGATGTCGGCCCACATCTTGCCGTTATAGGTATACTTCATCAGCCAGCGCCCCTGCTTGTCTTGCTTTGACCGCACCAGGTCGAGCGCCGCCTTCAGCCGCGGGTCCGCGCCATAGCCCAGCGCAACCAGCGTTTCCAGATTTTGCAGCACGTCGGTGACATAGCCCAGCGGATAGCCGAAGCGGAACCAACTCTCGCTCGGTTTCGTCGCGTACGCCATCGGATAGTCGGCAATGGCCGGATCGCGGCTGAACAGGAAGTCAATACCCGCCGCGATGGCCTTCTGCACGGCTGGCGTCCGCCGCGCCGCAGGCATCTTGCCCAGACCAAGCATCGCCTTGACCACGCCCCAGGCGCAGGGCAGATGCAGGTTGGCCGAGCAGAGAAAGCCCGGCGCGCTGTTGCCCGACCGGTAGTAGCGCGCCGGCGCATCCTTCTCATTTGACGGGGCAATACCGTCGCCGCTGATGCTGCGCGCCAGCCAGTCGATGGCCTCATCCAGTCGCGCATCGCCCAGCCAGCCCAGGTCGATGAGCGCTGCCGCCAGGTTGCCCTGCAAGCAGTGGATCGCTCCTGTAGGCCTGGCATCAGCCGAGAACCCGCCATACGGCGCGGGCGATCGGGAATGATCGAGCACATACTCACAGCCTGCCTGCACGCGTGGGTCATTTCCATCGGCGCCGAGCATGGCGAGAAACATTACCGACCAGACTGTGCCGCGATACTTGGGCGCATAGCCGGGGATGGGCTTGCCCCAATAGCCATCCGCTTGCTGCGCCGCCAGGATCGCCGGCACAGGCCCGCTCTGCATCACCGCTGCCTGCGCGGCCTGCACCTCAGGATCAGAGCGGGAACGCCCCAGCAGATCGGTAAGCGCAAAATAGCGGACGCCTGGTTGAGCTGCATCCGGCTCGAGCAGCCACTCCAACGAGTCGCTCATGCCTTTAGCTCCTTGTGATCAGCTCCGCCGCCAGGGACTGATAGGCCTGCGCGCCGCGCGAGTCCGAGTCATACTCCAGGATCGATTGGCCATAGCTGGGCGCTTCGGCCAGACGCACACTGCGGGGGATGATCGTTTGGAATATCTCGTGGGGAAAATAGGTGCGCACTTCGTTCACGACCTGCGCCGAGAGCGATGTGCGCGAATCATACATCGTCATCACGACGCCCATGACATTGAGCGTCGGGTTCAGCCTCTCGCGGATGCGCTTGATCGTGCCCAGCAACTGGCTCAAGCCTTCGAGCGCCAGGTATTCGCACTGGATCGGGATGATCGCCCCGTTAGCAGCAGTCAAGGCATTGACCGTGAGCAATCCCAGCGATGGGGGGCAATCGATGAACACGTAGTCATAGCGATCGAGTAGCGACTTGATCGCCAGCGCCAGACGATACTCGCGCTTGGGCAACCCCACCAGTTCAACTTCGGCGCCGGCCAACGCCAGCCCGGCCGGGGCCAGGTCGAGTCCGACGCGCTCGGTAACAATGATCAGATCTGTGAGAGCCAGGTTGTTGATAATGACATCGTACATCGTTACGTCGAGGTTGCGCTTGTCGTAGCCGAGCGAGCTGGTCGCATTGGCCTGGGGATCCATGTCAACCAGCAGCACCTTCTTGCCGCTTTTTGCTACATAGGCGCCCAGATTGATGGCCGTTGTCGTCTTGCCCACGCCACCCTTCTGATTGGAAATGGCATACACTTTTCCCATGCGCTCGCCCCTTTATCTGTTTGTCCTGGCTCTATTCTACTCCACACAGTGCACACTGTCAAACTGGACAGACGTCAGAATGTCAGTAGTCAGTAGTCAGACCAACACACGCCCTCTACCATAATGGAAAGACGACCAGATGCCCCGGATGTGAGCGCCACTATCCGCCACCCTGCCAACTGACCACTGCCATCTGACCACTGACATCTGGCTACTGACTACTGTCTTTCACTGCCCTAAACGCCGCCAGCAGGTTCTCAATCGGCATGTTCTGCTGCACGTTGTGGATAGTATTGAAGACAAAGCCGCCGCCGGCGTTGAAGATGCGGATGCGATCACGCACCTGTGCGTAGACCTCGTCCGCTGTGCCAAATGGCAGCGTCCACTGCGTATCCACGCCGCCGCCCCAGAAGACCAGCTTCTTACCATACTTCTTCTTCAGCCCCATTGCTTCCATGCCTTTGGCCGAGCACTGCACCGGGTTGACGATGTCCACGCCAACCTCGACCAAGTCATCGAACAGGCCAACAATCGAGCCGCAGGTGTGGAAAAAGACCTTCCAGGTCGTGTTTTGGTGAATCCAGTCGTTGATGCGCTTGTGGAAGGGCTTGTAGAGGGCGCGGTACATCTCGGGCGAGATGAAGAGGCGATCCTGTGTGCCAAAGTCGGTGCCGGAGACAAAGCAGACATCGATCTTGCTGCCTACCGCCTCCCAGATCAGCCTGGCATTCTCCAGGCCGATCTCACACTGGCGTTCGAAGATGCCCGTGATGTACTCCGGGTTCGTCTTGTGGGCGACAATCCAATCCTCTGGATCGCGTATCCCCTTTGGGTATGACAGATTTGGCCCCGGCACCCAGGCAATGTCGCCAAAGCCGCCGCCGCCAAAGGTCCACACCAGCGAGCGCTCGGTGTTGGCATAGAGGTGCTCTGCCCGCTCTTTCAGGTAGCGCACGTCCTCGAACGTCATCACCGCGTACATCTGGTCGGCCCACTCACGCGGGTCGAGGTGATCCCAGTCGAGCTCCTGCTGGCGGATGATGGCGTCGAAATAGTAGCCGCCATTGGGCATGCGGGCGCTGGGCGGGGCAGACGTGTCGCCGTTGGCATAGATGAGCCAGTCGCCGTTCTCGGCCGCGTGCACAACAAACTTGCCGGGAACAAGAACATCTGTTCCATCAAAGAGCCGCCACGGCTTCCAACCCTCATTCTTGAAGCCGAAGAAGGTGGTGGGCGACGTCAGGCCAGCCGTGTCAACGCCGAGGGCGGCGCAGACATCGTCCTCGACCTCGGCCAGCACCTGAAACGGTTCGCTGACCCGCGGCGGATGTGTGGGCAGCCCCAGCGCCTTGCGCAGCCGCGCATAGGTTCCAGCGGCGATGCCCGTCACCGGCGTGCTGCCCAGGTCGACCGGCACGCAATCTGGCTGTTCGTGATTCAGTGCCGCTTGCACGCGCTCACGTGAGTTCATGGCATGCTCCTCAGTTGAGAGTTAGGACGGAACGCTGATCCACGCTGAAACGGCGCTGATCCACGCCGATAGAACTACAGCAATACCCCTTCAAGCCTTAACAACGCCTGTTTCATCTCGATGCCGCCGCCGTAGCCGGTGAGGCTGCCGTTGCCGCCCACCACGCGGTGGCAGGGGATTACAATGGGGATGGGGTTGGATGCCTGCACGCCGCCGACAGCTCGCACCGCTTTGGGATTGCCGATGCTCTCGGCCACGCCGCGGTAGCTGGCCGTTTGGCCAAAGGGAATCGCCAGCGTCGCCTCAAGCACCTGGCGCTGGAACTCCGTCAGCGGGCGCAGGTCGATGGGAAGGTCAAAGCTCTCGCGCTTGCCCACCACGTAGGCGCGCACCTGCTGCATCGCCTCGGCCAGCGCTTCGGCGCCGGGCAGCGGCCGCAGACCCCACGTGCGCTGCAGCGCAAACACAAAGGCCGCCTCGTCGCCACCGAACGTGATGGCGCACAAGCCCCGCTCCGTCGTCGCCAGCCACAGCCGGCCCACAATCGGCGCTTCCATGTTCGCGTAGAAGAGAACGTCACAGGTGGATTTTGTCATCTGACTGCTCCTTCCGGGACAGGAAATCCTCGTCTTGGCACACTAACCGTCTTAACATAACTACATTGACAAATATGGACTATTGTGGTATATAGTACACAACGAAGAGATCACTCCTCTGTGTGCGAAAGTCGGCTTTGCATGCCGTGCGCCCGGTAAACGGGTCTAGCTACAGAGGGGTGATCTTTTGTATGTCAAAAGGATTTCTCCGGTTATACCAGTTCCCGGGGTATTTGTCGATATCATATAGATCAACCAACAAGCTGACTCGTTCCTCCACTGCCCTGAAGAACCTCATGTCACCCCCTGTAAACGCGCGATATACTGCCCAATTCATGTAATCGATAACACTCAGACAGGGCTCGCCTCTTGGGGATTGCGCTTGAACCTGGTATGTCGATGTGATTGCCGTCTTCCACTTGTCTTCGAATTGATTGACGCTGCTTTCGATGGCTTGAGACAATGGCACCTGTCGATCACGCGAACCGCGCTTGGCAAAATAGATCAGGTTGGATTGGTGACGACGCAGCACGTTTTCGAATAAGCGGGTAACCAGATGATCGTAGAAGAGATTCTCCTCAGCATGAAAACTGCTGCGGAAGACGCGCTCGATCTTACGGGCCACGATGAATTGCGTCGTAACCGGCAGCGTAGCGATCATCTTGAAGAACAGGTAGCGTATCTCAGGAACATCATCCTTCGCATGGAACGCTACCGCCGTCTTGCGCAGTGAGGGAATGGTGCGAAAATAGGAGTCGCTAACCACCTGTTATGCTTGGCCCCATTGTCAAGACCATTGAATGGCCAAAAAGAAATGAAACCCTATAGTGCCTCCCTGCCAGGCGCGCACCATCGCCGACCTGGCGGGCAGCGATGCCGGTCGGCTGCAGCGGCTTGTTAGGCGGCCCCCTTGTTGAGGGCATACCGCCGTACTGCTGCATCGACTTCTTCCTTGGTTTGGCCGTCACCGACGTGCAGCACAAGACAGCGCTCGAAGTCATGATCGTCGAAGTCCGTATTCAGCACGAAGAAGAACGCCACGTCGGCTGGACTCTCGTCAGCGTGCCACGTTGTCATCACGAGCACAGCGTCGAGGGTTTCGGCGGGGTCATCCGCATGCTGCCGCACGAACTCTTCGTCGACTGCGTCATGCCAGGCTTCGCAGTCCTGCCCGCCGCAGACCGCATATCGGCAACCCGCCTGTAGCAATCGCTTCGCGACTTCGGTGCGCTGCGCCGCCGTAAAGCGGCCGTCGTGGTCCCAAATCATGCAGGGGAACAGGGCGCCAGCGAACGGACTCACGACGTCGCCAGGAGCATCGATGACCATAGCGACGTAGGTCTTGCCCTCCCTCTCGGCCAGCACGTTCATGCTCGCTCCTGTCGGCCTTTCGGCAGGGGCTCCAGGAAAAGAACTTGCCACTCGGTTCTCACCTTGATGAGCAAGGTCATCGCTTGGGGATAGCAGTGCACAATCGTTGATAGGAAAGTTGGCTGCAATCCGAGGCGGTGGAATGTCAGGCGCAGTTCGTCACGGAGCCTCGGGTGAGCGTAGAAAGAATCGGTAGAATTCCGCAAACCTCCACTACGGAGGCGATATGGATCAATGCGAACGGCTTCTTGGTTGATTATTGCCTACATGCCGCGTATGATACCACAAGTTTCATTTCGCATGTGGTCTAGTTTTCGGGGCCAATTATATGTTGTTGTAGATCCAAGACGGCCCGTCGGATCCGATCTGGCTCCTCGGTTTCAACGAACCCGATGAGCAGAATAGGTGAACACCCTTGCTGACCAACAATGAGATTGCCCTGGCGATCATAGAAGGTCGGATCGCCAGACTCGTCAACAAAGAACCATGAGGTCTGGAGTGTTGGTGTCTTCATTCGACCATTCCCAAAGGGCGTTCGACATGCAACCACAAACTAGCATCACGAAGCATGCGATCATCAGGCAATCCATGCCTCTTCATACGTCGCTCAGAATACCCTATCCCCTACACCCTGCAGTACCTCCAGCGTCTCCCGCGCACACCTCTCCCACGTGAACCGCTGCGCCTGGGCAAGACCGCGCTGCCGCATCTCGTCCGCTCGCGCCGGGTCAAGCAGCACGCGGATCATGGAGCGCGCCAGATCGGCAGGGTCGGTGGGGTTGGCGAGCAGACCGGCGTCGCCGACAATCTCGGGCAGAGACGAGACATTCGACGCCACCACCGGCGTCCCGCAGGCCATCGCCTCCAGCACAGGCAAGCCGAAGCCTTCATAGAGCGAGGGCAGCACAAACAGGTCTGCCCCCGAGTAGAGAGCAGGCAGGTCGTCGCCGTTGACATAACCGGAGAAGATCACACAGTTGCCCAGTTCCATCTGTTGCACGGTGCGGAAGATGTCCTCGTACCACCAGCCCTTGCTGCCGGCCAGCACCAGCGATAGGCGACGCTGCGGGTCAGCAGCAGAGTAGGGGTTGGCCCCCTCAAAGCCTACCTCCAGGGCGCGCACGACGCGGCCAAACGCCTCAACCAGGCGCACCAGGTTCTTGCGCGGCTGCAATGTGCCCACGTAGAGGATGTAGGGGCCGGGAATGGCGTAGGTCGCTCTGACGGCGGCAAGCTGCGCGCCATCCTGCACCGGATGGAAGCGCTCCTCCACCCCCAGGTACACCACCCGAATCTTCTCGGCGGGAATAGCCAGTATCTCGACCAGATCGCGTTTCGTCGCCTCCGAGTCGGCAATGATGCGCGTGGCCGATTGGGCATTGTAGCGCGTCGCCCACTCCAAATAGGCGCGCTGGCGTGGGGGATGGGCATCCGGCTCGTGGTGGTAGCCGAGATCATGAATCGTCACGACTGTGCGCCGGGGATGAACGAGCGGCAACACGTGCGCCGGCACAAACAGCACGTCGGGCGGGCGGCGCAGCATCTCCCATGACAAACGCAGGTGTGTCCACAAGCGCGGAAAGGGGATCACCCGCTGCTGGACATTTGCCTGCTCTGGCAGCAGGCCGGCACGGGGTATTTGATTATAATAGAGGATATACTGGTTTTGTGCATCCTGCTTCAGCAGCGCCCGCAAGAGGTGCAGCGAGTAGCCTTCAGTTCCTGTTCGCTGTTCACGGGTAGCCCGGCTAGCATCGATGCCAATCGTCAGCCTCACCCCGCCTCCTCATCGTCGCGTCATGGCGCCGGCCGTGCAAACTTGAAGTCGATAGGTACCCTGTACGCAGGCAGCACCAGGCTGTCTGCCTTCATCACCACGATCTTGAGACCAGGGTAAGCATACTCGAGCAAGCTCACCAATCCGCCGCGTCGCAAGAGCGCCTTCTCGATGGTATCGGGCTGGCCGATTGCCTGCAGGCGGTAGGGGGGAAGCAGGCGATTGCCACCGAGCGCCAGATCCGTCCCCTCTCGCGCCACAACCGAGCGCACCACGATGCGGTAGCCATCCAGAGCAATCGCTTCAACTCCGGCATTGCGCAACTCATTGATGAGATCCTGCATGTCCAGCGGGTTGATCTGGCCGGAGACATCAACAGTCACGCCGGGGCCGCTCACGCTGGCGTTACCGGTGACAACCAGCAACCGGCGCAGTTCCGCCTGCAGCGCAGCGCTGTTCTCTTCCAGATTGGCCTGCTGGAGACGCTCCAACTGCGTTTCAAGCTCGGCGATTTCATTGCGCAGACCCACATTACTATCCAGCAGCGTGGTCAGAACCTGCGCCTGCTCAGTCGTGCTCAGAGAAGACGACGCGGCCCGGCTGGTGCTGCGCAATTGCATGACAATCAGCAGCCCCAGCACGAAATAGACCAGAATCAACGGGAAGACACTCGCTTGCCGCTTCATTCCGCTCGCTGCCTCTACATACCCCGTATCTTGCGTTCTTCATTCATGTCAGGCACCATCGTTGGCCGGGAATAGCGGATGTTGAGATTGCCGCCAAAGGCCGGCACCGTCACATCTTTCTGCGTCACAATCTTGAACTGGATGCCATTGGTCTTGACGCGAGAGCGAAGCTTGGTCAGGTTCTTTGGATTCTGCAGCGCCTGGTCAAGCGCAGCCGGGTCGCCGACAGCCCTGATTTCATACGGCGGGGAGAGACGCGTTTCATTGACAAGCACCGTGCTCCCCACGCAGTACAGCGAGCTCACGTTGATCAATCGCTCGCCATTGATGGCGATTGCTTCTCCACCGGCAAGCCAGAGCAAGCTGACAACATCGCGCAGCTCATAGTCGTGGATAATGAAGTTGTTGGCATCCTCGGTTGGGCCAACGGCGCGGGTAGAGTCATCCAGGGTGACCAGGATTCCAGGGCCATGCAGAGCCACCAACCCGGCCTGCAGCTTTTGCTGGTCGAGATTGGCAGCCACACCTTGCGACGAGGCCGTCGTGTCCGCCGTGCGCTGCAAGGCGTCAATTTGCGCGCGCAGGACAGCAATACGCTCCTTGAGTTGCCGTTGCTCAACTTCAAGCCGGCTCACTGCATCAGCAGTCGCCAGGCGGCCCTGATCACGCACAGGCAGACGCGCCGCCGTCGACCGGAACTGGACGGTCAGCAAGAAGCCCAGCACGACGCTGGCGATAATAATCGATAGATTGACAGTTGCGGAACGCGGCGGGCGTTTGATCATCAGCAACTCCTGATCTGCATCATAGAGCACGTGGCAGCGAATGTCAAGACGCAGAACGACCATACCCCTGCGCCGGGAATAGAACAACCAGAGCCCCGCAAGCGGATGCTTGCGGGGCTCTGGTCTGGACAGAACAATAAGCTCTCCTGGCAATGAGCTATTTTCCCGAAGGCTTGCGCCCCCAGTATCGTCACCGCTGCACCGTTTCACGACCGTGTTCGGGATGGGAACGGGTGGGACCAGTGCGCTCAAATCACCAAGAGAGCTTATCTGCGAAGTTAAGAGTGTTGAGCACTGAGCGATGAGCGCCGAAACCCCGGCACGCACGACCAAGTACTCGTAACGACTGAAGAGGTGTTTAACTGCAATTTTGCTGACTCAATAAGAGAAAATCTTCGCCCGTTAGTACGGCTAAGCTGAGAATCTTACGACCCTTGCACTTGCCGCCTATCAAACAGCTCTTCTAGCTGTGGGCTCTCTCGCTTTGACGAT